>JAMCZD010000363.1 GCA_023473405.1 Candidatus Omnitrophota bacterium | reverse complement strand
CACCCCCGGTGATCCTCCTATCCGGTCGCTTGCCGCCCACGCGGCGGGATTCCCCTCACCATAAGAAGGACGCGCCAGGACGATCGAGTGACCGGCGCCGTCCGCCGAAGCCGGCCAGGGGTGGTGCGAGTCATAGCGGACCTCCAAGAGAACGGCGCCTATCGCGTTGCACAGCCGAACGACTCCGGAGCGATGAGGCAAACGGCTCGAATACGGCCCCATCACGTTGGACAACGAATAGGCAGCGCGCATGTCGGCTGGATTCTTTGCGACAACCAGGAACGCGCCGGCAGCCAACTGGGTGCCGGGCGGAAAGATATAATCGATGTCGCCTGAAAGCCGGTAACCGCTTAGGTCCTGGAAAAACGACTGCGAATTGAACAGCTCGATGTACTCCAGGTCCTTCCCGTCGGCGCGTTTGGCGGGATGGTACATTATTTCGGAAATGACCAGGCCGGTCCGTCGGCTGCAGGCATCGAGGGGTTCGCGAGGCAAGACGGACGAGCCCACGGTCCCGTCAACCGCATTCTGCAAGTCCTCCAACTGCGCGGTGGTGCTCTGGGTTGAAGAGTGGCTGACACTGACCATGCCGAAGTAAACAGAACTGGGCATTGTAATCGTGACCGATCCCAGCCGTGTCCAATGGCTCCCATCCCAACTCCCATAGCCGTTGAACTGAGTTCCAACCCGCTGCAACCTCAGCCAGGTATACGGGTAATTGACAGGAAACGAACCAGCCGGCACTGCAGCAGCACCCGTGGTTACACGTGACATAAACAGGCACCCGGCGACGGAAGGGGTTGCCAGGATGACGGCGAACCGGCTGTTGGCATCGAGACTATCCCGGACCATAAGGCCGGCCTTGGCCCAGGGATCGGACAAGCCAATCGAGGCCACGCGCACCTCGAGGTCGAAATCGCCGGACCGCTGCTGGCAACCGAAGAGAAATTGGTCCGCCGTTCCGCCAATCTCGCCCCCGCGAACCGAAAGGTTGAACCCGGCGGTATCGGGGATGATCGCTCCCTGCAAGTCGGCACCGCCGACGGTATGGGTCAAGTAATCCGAAAGCGTGAAGGAGTATTTTGTATCCGCCGCAATGCTATTGGGTATCCAGGCGCGATCGCGAACGTCGTTGACCGTGAGTGTGTAGTTGGTTCCGAAGGCCAAAGGCGAGGTGGTTAAAATAACGGTTTGTTGGTCGTTATCCAGCGCGGCGGCAGACACGACTGCGCCATTGCCGAGCTGGTATTGGGAAGGATTGGTTGCACTTGAACCATCCAACGGCTCGGAAAAGATGATTTGGAGTTGGCTGTTCCCCACGTTTTGCACCTCGCGAATTACCGGCGGCGTCGTGTCCGGGATAACGGTTAAGACGGCCTCGGCGCTTGCCACAGAGCTGACCTCGTTGGTTATCAGACAACGGAACCGGTCACCCTGGTTGGCCCCAGATACCCACGGGATGTTATAGCTGGCAGCAATTGCGCGGGGGATATCAGTCCCGTTGCGTTGCCACTGATAGGACACCGCGCCTGCGTTGGCGACCTGCACTTGAAAAACGACTGAGGTCCCTTCCAGGACGGTTTGGTGGGTGGGCTGCAAAAGGATGTTGATCGGCTCGGGAACGACCACGAAATCGCCGGCTACGGTCATCCCACCGATTACCGCTGTCCCGCTTCCAAACGTGCCGGCGACACTTCCGGCATTAACCGGGACATTTTGGAAATAATATGTATTGCCGCCGTTAAAGATGCCACTCCCGGCAAACGACGTCGGCGATTGACCGGCAATCGTAATTCCGCCGCTGGTCAGGTAAAAATAGAGGTCAACCGTGCGGGCATTGCCCAATCCCGTAATCGCAAAAGGCGATTCACCGGCATGGTTGGCGGAGGAATTATTAAACAGGTAATCGCTAAACAGCGCAGAGGCCTGGGTCGGGTCGTCGGTGCTCTGGCCCATCCGCAAGGCGGTGCTGTCGCCGCCAACCGGTGAGGCGGTGAAGCTCACCGCGGTGACGCCGCCGAGAGAGTCGAGCAGGTTGGTGCCGGTGACGGTTATGTTGTCGTCATCGGTCCCGTCCGAAAGCCTCGAGTCAACGGCGAGGCCGTTCCAGACGGGCCCACCTCCCGCCGGGCTCTGGCCGACGTAGGTTATCGGGCGGGCATTGGGACCGGGGTCATAACGGTCCCCGTTGAAGTCGATATTGATGACGGTGGCATTGAGGGTGAGCGGCAGGAACCAAGCCGCCCACCGTGCCATCGGTTTAATCTTATTCCACACGGACGCCATCCAAGTAAACCAGCGTGTCTTTTGCTCGGGCACTGTGCTGGCCAAGAACTTTCAGGCGCAGAGTATGAGTTCCGGGGGCAGCCGATTCAAAACGATAGATGCAAACGCCCCAGATGTCATCGGCGGAATATGTATCGATCACGGTCGGATCACCGTTGTCTATGGTAACGGCGGCCTTGCCGCAGTTCGCACCCAGCTTGGTGAACACGAGCACTTTCTTACCGGTAAAACTCAATTCCACCGTTGCGCCTTGTTCCTTTGAAGCAGAGATTGTGCCAGCGTAAGCGGGCAGCAGACCGGTCTGGTGCGACCAATCCCCTTCGTATTTGACCGGGCCGCCTGGGGCATCGTCCATCACCGTAGCCGGCTGGGCTGATGGACCATTCGCGGCGACCTTGCCGGACGCATTCCCGGCGCCATCCACGGTGCAGACTTCGTATTGTGCCGCCAAGTCGGCGCCGGCGGAGTGATCGAAATAAAAGGTGCCTTTAGCCACCTTATCGATCGGCTCGCCATTCCGGAACACCTGGTAATACGAAACCCAATTGTTGTCCGTGCCGGGATGCCAGTTTATTTCAACCCCGGGATATCCCATGTTCTCGCCGCAGCGCTTTTCAACCTCCTGGGGCGCGGTTGGCGGTTCAGTATCGAGTTTGCTGCCCGGATGCAGCGGCAGGTTCAGGTAGATCAACTCGCCGGGAGGCACTTTGTCGAAAGCGATCCCCTGCTCCATCAGCTCGGCGCCTGTCTTTTTCAGGCGCAGATCGGACTCCTGGAATGTGACGACATATTTGGCCTCCGGATTAAGCCCCTTGGGCTTGATCGTGACTGCGCCGGGGGCGGGCCGTTTTGGAATCACGATGCCGCGATTGCCATCGTGGCTAAGCCGTTCGAAATACATGGTTGGGTCATCGCCGGTGATGATCGGACGAAAGACATGCACCCATCGTCCCACCACGCCCTGGTTCTCGAGGTAATGATAAATATCGATGAGCTGACGCAGGCCTTCGAGCTTCGCCGGGTCCCAGGTATCACCCGTCATGTCGAAGTTGATGCAGAGCAACCCGCGCCAGGTGGCTTTGTCATAATTGTTCGGATTCCAGACATCGGGGATATCGCTGGTCTTGTCCGGAGGGAACAGCAGGGCGGCGTAGTAATTGCGCAAGATGCCCACCGCGCCATCGCTGAAAGAGAAGGACGAACAGTAACGAGTATAGTCGTACCCGCCATAGTTGCCGCCCCCGTTGACGGCCTGGAAGGCGCACTTGGGATACTTATCCAGGAACGAGCGGAGGACCTGGCGGAAACCCTTGTCCTGTCCCAGCATCGGGGTATCGTCGCCGTTGCGTGGAGCGGTGAAGAAGCTGTCATTGCGCCATTCGAAATTGCCCCAGCGGTGGACGAACATATCGAGTTGGCCAAGCATGAACTTAACTACCGCGGGCTGGGACATATCAAGAGTGCTGCCGATCAGCCAATCCGGGTGCTCCTTCGCTACGCGCGACTGGGCATCGACCGTGTAAAGAAAGGCGTAGATGAGTTGGCCCATACCGTACTTGTGCAAGTAATCGATCGTGGTCCGAAAATCCGGGCCGTTCCAATCCCCGGCTCGGTCCCACCAACCCCAATCCCGGTGGTAGACATCCGCGCCCACATAACGCATCAAGTCGGCTACGCGGAATACCTTGCGGAACGTGCTGCCCCAATCCGGCAAGCCGCCGGTCCAACCCACGCCGGTTTGTCCCCAACCGGTGCCGTTGTACCAATAACCGAGCATGCGAATCGCGGGGAACCAGCCTTTACGCGTGTAATCCCAAAGGTAGCGGTATTGCCAATCGAGACACTCATTGCCGGCGTTGTCCAAGTCGTCCCGATAAACCCCGATAAAGGACCTGGGCGTGCTCACGGATTCGCCGGGAGCCAGGGTCTGCTTGAAGCCGGCCACGTTCAACCGGGCCGTGACGGCGCCCTCTTTGGCCGTTGTAAACGACGAAGTCCAATGCCCGAAGTAATCCCAACCGATGAAAACGCCCTCCTTTGAATCGCGCCCGTAAAGGGCATACCAGGGGGCATAACTCGAAGTCCCGGGACGGAACCCATAATTGCTGCTCGCCGGGCTGCCGCCGTTGCCGGTGTTGCAGACCGAACCGGTCAGATGCACCTCGCCGGCTTTGGGGGCCGTCCACACCCGGGCCGAGTCCTGGCCCGCGTCCGGATGCTGGTTTCCGACCCCGACAAAAGGCGTGCCGGAGGCGTTGTCCTTGGCTTTGCGCCATTGATTCGGCCCGGAATAATAAACCAAGTCGATATACTTGCCTTTCTCGAGGTATTGATAGCGCCAACCATTCTTGCCCTGCTCGTTGCTGAACTCCTTCGAGGCCGTGTGAGACTCGCCGTCCGCATAGGCAATGGTGGGATCAAAATCAGTCGTGTCAAAGCCAATACCGCCGTTCATGTTTACCAGGAATACCAGCTTGTCTCCCTCCTTTACCTCGGTCTTCAAATCGAACGGAATCCGCACGGTGGCATTGGGCACATATTGCCACCCTTGCGCGGGCCAGATTTGTTTGTCGTTCAGCAGGATTTTGGCGTTGATGCCGTCCCCCGGGAACGGCCCAAGGCTCGAAGTATCGACCGGGAATGGCTCGTAAGAGTCGAACGTCCGCGGCTTGGCGGAAGTCAGAGACTCGGTCTTGAGCTTCCATGATCCAGCCTGGTTTTCGCCGCCGGACATCCAATGAAAGTCCAACGATTGCAGATCACCCGGCTGGAGGGTTACCTCAAGGAAGCTCGGGTCAATCACCCGGACCGGTGCCTCGCTGATATTCTTGATCGTATCCCATTCCCGGATAACGCTCGACTCTGGATAGATCACATAACTCTTGGTTACCTGTATGGGATCGCGGGCAACGGTGATATCCAAACGCTTCACCCCATTCTCGAGTGAGGTGGTTTGCGTGTTAATCAGCTTCCAACCGCCCGATGCGCCGCTCACGACACTCCCCGCATCGCCCAACGCAAGGCTGAATTCGGCTGATTCCGCCTTCTGCGGTATGAATTCCTTGCCGGAGGCGGGGTCCCTAAAACTCTTCAGCAGGAGTTTGCCGTTTTCGAGAGCGACGATCCGTTCGACTTTTTCAGTTCCGAAGGTCCAGCGGTTGTCCTCCTGTCTGACGTAGGCCTGCCCGGCTTCGAGCGAGGCCTGGGCAAGGCACACGCCCAACAGCAGGCAGCCTAACCTGACTTTGATGGTTTTATTACTCGTATTCATGTTATTGGTTATATTCCATCGCTTTCAACTGTGCGGCGAAGTCATCGGGCAATTCGGCCAACGGCTGGCTGGCATCGCGCGCAGCGTAACGAAGCAAGTTTCGCAAGAGCCGCTCGGCAACCGGGTTGGTCCCCAGGTTTTCCCGGATCAAGAGCGTATTGAGGACGAATCGTCCGGCACCCAGCTTGTAAACGGAGAGCATGAGCCCTGATGAATAGTCTTGCGAGGCCTTGATGGCGCCGGAAACAGCTTCATCCGGGGTGTCCTGGCCTATCAAAACGGCGTCGGGGATAATCTCGCGATAAAACGTGTAGTCCATCAAACCGCCGGCAGGGAGACCGTCGAAAATGGGATGATTCTTCGCCCACTCGTCCTTGAGATATAGCCAGCCGTAGATGGCTGCCGGTTTTCCTTTGTGGACCAGCGGAAGCCAGCCGAACGGCTGGTCGCCTTTGGCAAAAACGCTGGTTGACAGGAATATGGCGGTTGAACCGCGCGCGATGCGGCGGACCAATTCATTAAACGACGGGGATGCGTCGGCTGCCGGTTTGTTACCCACCAGGATCACCTCGCGGGTATCGGGTTCGGCGGCTTCGAACGGATGGGTCTTGATCGCGTGATCTGCGAGCCATTGAGCCAGATCCTTGTCGTCGCCCCACAGGGTAACCGGTGTTTCGACCGCCGGCATGTCGACAGGATCAGCCACATAAAACTCAGTCTCCCCCCCCGTCGGCGCCCCGCCCTTTTCCATGCTGGCCAGGAACCGGTACTTGCCGGTGGGGCCGTCCACCACGAAGTCCTGGGAAAGGACAGGCAAGGCCAGCGGAGGCTCGGATTGGGCGGTCCGCTCGGGAACCGTTACCGTAACTACGCGATCAAACAAACGGAGATTCCGCGGGCCAACGACCTGCAGCCGCACCGGGTATTGCCCCGGGCGCAGGACGTCTTCGTCGGCGAGCATGGCGTCGAGCCGCAGTTTTGTGCCGCGATAGACATTCACCGGCTCGACAAACAGACAGAGCCGCAGGGGGGCAAAACCCTCGAACAAGGCATCCACGGTGCCGGGCTTGAGTTCGCGGAAGGTGGTCGTCAGGCCTTCGCCGCAGCTTACATGGTCATTCATCCCCGTCAGGCTATAGCCAACATAATTGGGGTTGGCGCGTATGGCGTTCAATCCGAGGGTGCGCTGGCCGGCCATTTTGCGCAGGCTTTCGGCAAAGAAATCCTCCGGTTGCGGATAAATATCGGCCAATTTCCATCGCGAATAATCCGCCAGGTAACGGTTCAGTTTGTCCCGGTAAAATTGGGCGTCTTCAGCATCCGCCTTGCCGAGTTCCTCGAAATGACGGGTCACCCGCCAAAGGTCAACGGCGCTGCCAATCCCATACTCGGAGAGGAAAATAGGGTGCGGCCCCTTTTGCGTGCGCAAGTTCCGGATAATTTGGGCGGTATGGGGGACACGCGGGTAATTGTGTTGATCGACAAGAACGTCCTCCCAGTGGTCCGAGCCGGGATTGGATATGCTGCCGATGATGTCGGTAGCCGTTCCGCGCTCGGAATAGAGGGCGAAGGTGGCCGAGCTAGGAGCCGTTCCCGGCTTGAAGGTGCCGTAGCTCCAGCATCCAGCGGGATTGTTGGCCTTCGAGAAATCGCCGGCCAGGTTGTAGGTCCCGCCCTCATCCATCTTGACCTCGGCATCCAGCACCGTCGTATCTCCACCGTAACTCTCATTGCCATAGCCAACCGCAAAATCCACGGTGTCGCCCTTTTCAACTGGCTTTTCGAACTTGCCGAAGGCGGTATTGGGGTTGCCTTTGACATTGAGCAATCCGTCGAAAACGGATTGCCCCTTCACCAGGACGTGAACATCGGTAGTGACGGGAATTTGCGGACGGCCGGTGAACCGGGCAGAGATGATGGCCTTTCCCGATTCAGGGGCGGTCCAACGGGCCACACTGTACTCGCCCTTGGCGCCCGGGTGCAAGCAGACCTGCCGCGAAGGCCAGGAAAAGCCAAGGCTGGTCGCAATGTCGTTGGCCAGCGGATTATACGCTATGAACGGTTCCTGGCCAATGGGCGAGTGCCACCACTCGACCTCGGAAAAGGGGCTGCCGGCGCCTGTAACATGGCCATCGTACCGACCAGCGTTCAAAAACACCATCCGCGTGTTGTCCAGGGACCGCACCAGGGGAAGCATGCCAACCGCGTGATGGAAGGACGGAGTGTTAGCGGCTTCATTCAGCAGCCCCCAGATGACGATGCTGGGATGGTTGCGATCGCGGCGGATCAGCTCGGATTGCGACCGGTCAAACCGCTCCGCCATCATGGGCGAGGGACTCATCGACGAGGAAGCGATCGACTCCTCGTATACCATCAGCCCGATTTCGTCGCACAGATCGAGCTGGTAACGCTGTGCGCCGCCCCAGATGAAACGGATGGTGTTGAATCCCATAACCTTTACATCAAGCAGATCGCGCCGCGCCATGTCCGGGTCGGGCGGCAATCGCTGGCCGATGGGGAAATGATTGCACGTATGGCTCGAACGCAGGAAGATGCGC
This sequence comes from Candidatus Omnitrophota bacterium, assembly GCA_023473405.1. Taxonomy (GTDB): domain Bacteria; phylum Verrucomicrobiota; class Verrucomicrobiia; order Limisphaerales; family UBA1319; genus JAMCZD01. The sequence goes on along the minus strand of JAMCZD010000363.1, from coordinate 6,912 downwards.
CGGCCATTCAGACGGAAATAGCCGTTCTCGAACCGGAAATCGCGGAACCCGCACCGGACGGAATGCTCATCCATCGAGCCGGGACTATCGCCCTTGATCTGCGCGGTTACTCGATACAGAAAAGGATCGTTGAGATCCCACAGGTGCGGTTGATCAAGCTTGAGTTCGGCTTTGATCCGCGTATCGCCGGGTGCCAATTCACGATTCAACACCACGCAGTCCAACGTCTCTCCACTGGCTGCCGGCGCCACGGTAAACTCGATTTGGCGCTTGAGGGTATCTTGAACCGCGTTACGCAGGTTCGCCTCGATCCGGATGATCCCCGTCTTCGGGTCCGGCGAGGCGTAGAGGTCTTCCACCCGGATCGCCGGAGCCAACATCAACTCGACTGAGTCCGTAATGCCGCCGCAATCGTAGGCTGCGCCGGCGCCGTAAGGAATGACTCGGGCCTGATGCGGAGTGTCACTCAATGTCATGCCGTCAATGGATTGGAGCGAGGGATTCAATACCCGAACGCAGAGGTGATTGGTGGCACCCGGTTTGATCGCGTCGGTCACGTCCAGGACGAACGGGGTTTCGCCGCTCTCGTGTTTGCCGTAATACACGCCGTTGAGCCAGACTTCGCCCATGTAATCAACCCCCCAAAACCGTAGTAAATACCGCCCCGCTGGTCGCGGATTCGCGGGGGCAAAGAAGTCACGCCAATACCACGCCAGACCGTGGTAACCCGGAAAATCATCCTGGATAATCCACGGGACCTTGGTCGATTTCGCGCCGGGGACCGGTTTTTCCCACCACTTTTCATTGCGCCCGATGTCCCGCGGATCCGTGGCCAACAGCCACTCGCCGTCCAATGACACCACTGAGGTCGAACCGGTTTGGTCATTCGACCCGGACGCGGCTTGTGCTGAGATTGAGGAGACGGAAAAGGCCAGCCAGAGCGCCAGGGAAAGCATTGGTGCCAACACGGCAACCGGAGTGAAAAACGGCGGCCCAGAAGCGGCCTGGGCGCCCCTGGAGCAGGCGGCAGCAGGTCTCGGCTTCATGAGACGGTGCGGGTGCGTTATCGAGTTGGCGGTTTGGAATTCACCGCTGAATTCACGACTGGTTTGTTTCGAACGAATCATAAAATCTGGATCGATTGAAGACTAATTGTGGCGCTGATGCCAGGCAATAAAAACCGAATCACGGTACGTAATAACTCTGGTCACGGCAGACAAATCATCCCTTGCTGAGCTCAGTGTTTCAGAATGCGGCGCGACGACTTGCGCCTGGAGCCATGTAGAAACGGCGACCGGGGATTTTCTCCCCGGTCGCCTGCAATTCAATTTCCAGGAATCACGCTTCCAAGTCTACTGGCGCAGACGATAGAATTTGTGTCCGGCAAGCGAGGTAATGGTTACCGGGCTGGTGGCTCCGTCAACATCACTCCATGGTCCTGTCACTTCATCGGCTGATTGCAGCGTTCCTGGGCCGATCCACGAAATCACCACATTGCCGGCCTGTAAGGCGACGCTCAGCGGTCCAACCTGTGAAGATGGCGACGCCAACACCATGGTCATACCGTATATGACACATGTCCCACCGCCCATTGTGCCTTGCACCTTGCCGTCCGTGACCGGCGCGCCGGTTAAGTAGACGGTGTTGGCCGGGGTGAATATGCCGGCACCGGTGAACGTTCCCGGTTGCGAACCTGGGACCGTAATAGTGCCAGGGCCTTTATAGAAATACAGGTCAACAGTGGGGGTTTGGCCCAGACCGCTGATCGTGAAGGGCGATTCACCGGCGGTGTTGCCGGCCGAGTTATTAAAGATGTAATCGCCAAGCAGCGCGTCAGGCGATGTTGGATCAGTGGTAGGCGCCCCGCCCACGTCACCGCCAACAGGCGAGATGGTGAAGCTGATGGCAGTCGCATCCCCCAGTGAATCCACCATGTTAGTGGCGCCCACGGTAAGATTGTCGTTGTCGGTTCCACCAGCCACCCGTGAGTCAGCCGTGATCCCATTCCAGACGGTGCCGCCGCTGGCAGCGCCCAGGCCGCTATAAGTCGGCCCGAGGACATCCGGGGTCCGCGCCCCATTGAAGTCAATATTGAGGACCTTGGCCGCGGCATCGTTGCTCATGACCGGGATAGAGAAATCATTGGTCTGAGAGACGGCCGGGCTGGCGTTATCACTGAATACCAACCTTAGGCTGTTGTTCGCATCAAGCTGCAAGGCGCCTGCCGGGTTGTAGCTGATGGTCGTTACCCCACTCTGCTGGGTCACCTGAGGCGTCACGGCCTGGCCATTGAGCAGCAATTGGATCGAACTGGAAACGACCTGGCTGACGTAATCCTGCAATTGGATCGTGATCGTTCCCACCTGGTTCGTCAGGAGCTTGAATCCCGGCGTCAGGGTGGGGGCAAATGACTTGAGGTACGGTTGCGGTAATGGCTTTTGAATGGTCAAACCATAAAGCAGCACGACCGTAGTCCCACTGCCGGGCGGTATGCCCACCGTGCCGGTCACGGTCCCGTTGGTGACCGCGACATTGTGATAGTAGAAGGTATTGGCGGAGGTAAAGATGCCACTGCCAGCAAAGGCGGTAGGCGTCGCACCAGCCACCGTGAAGTTCGGGATGTTCCCATAAAGATAGAGGTCTACGAACGGAGCTGACCCCAAACCATCGATGCTGAAATCGGCCAAGCCGGTATACTGACCAGCCGTCCCCACAAACAGGTAATCATTGAACAACGCCGCAGCAGCAGTGGGATCGGTGCCTGTTGCGCCCGCGTCTCCACCTACCGGCGACACGGTGAAACTGACCGTGGTCGGCTGGCCAAGCGAATTGGCCAGGTTATTGGTGCTGGCGGTAACTAAGTCGTCATCCGTCCCGTCCGGGAGCTGCGAATTAGCGAAGACGCTGTTCCAGTAACTGCCAGAGTTGAAGATGCCTTGGCCAACGTAAGTGATTCCGGGTCCGTGCGGAGTGGGAGTGCTCCGGGCGCCCGTGATGTCGATGTTAATGGTTACGCCCGCCTTGGCGAGGTTGATCGCCACGAAGGTGTAGGTGTTCGACTGAACCACCGGCGGAGTCGCATTATCGCTGAACGTGATCTGGAAGGTATTGGTGGAACCCTGGGCCCAACCGCCGGCCGGGCTATTATATGAGACGGTGGTCAAGCCGCCTGATTTGCTGACGCTCGCAGTAACGGCGGAACCATTCACGAGCAACTGTACCGACCCGGAAGCCACCTGCGAGACATAATCCTGAACCTGTATGCTGATCGGAGTATCTAGCGCAACGCCCCTACCAGTGGGCGAAACGGACGCGACATACGGCCGAGGCAACGGCTTCACAATCGTAATGCCCTCGATCACCGCAGTTCCACTGCCCATAGTGCCGTCGACAATCCCATTGGTCACCGGAACACGACTGTAATAATAGGTGTTGCCAGAGTTGAAGATGCCTTGGCCAACAAATGGACTCTGACTGGCGCCGGGAATCGTCACCCCACCCGAAGTCCGGTAGAAATACAAATCAACAAATGGGATATTCCCCAAGCCGCTGATTTCCCAAGGTGATTCACCTGCTGTGTTACCGGCGGAGTTGTTAAAGATATAATCGCTATATAGAGCCTCCGGAGCGGTGGGATTAGTGGTTGGCGGGCCACCAACGTCGCCGCCTACGGGGGAAACGGTAAACGAGACGGTGGTTGGATCACCGAGCGAATTCGCCATGTTATTCGTGCCAACAGTCAGGTTGTCATCGTCTGTTAATCCATCGGGGAGGCGCGAATCAGCAATGATCCCATTCCAGTAACGACCGCCGCCACCGGCGCCAACACCTTGATAAGTCGGCTCGAGAACATCCGGTCCGGGATTATTGCGCACTCCTTTAAAGTCGATATTAATCACCGCCGCCGCCACCAACGGATCGAGAAGGATCGAGAAACTAAAGCTGTTCGTCGTGAATATGGGCGGCGTGGAGGTGTCGCTGAAGATGATCTGGCATGTGTTGGTGCTGCCGGAGGTATATCCTCCCGCCTGGGAATAGGTGACTGTCGTAACCGTCGAACCAGCGGGTTTGCTGATCTGCGGCGTAACGGCCTGATCGTTCACGAAAAGCTGGATCGAGTTCTGCGCCACCTGGGTGTTGACATCAGTCAACTCGATTTGGATGGGCACATCCGGATTGAATCCGGCACCAACGGGCGAAGCGGAAGTAAGCGCTGGTCCGGGAACCGTGAAGCTATAACTATTGGTCTTGACTGATGGCGGGGTCGCATTATCGGCGAAGCTGAGCCCGACGGCGTAGGTGCCGGGGCGCCATGGGGTGGGCGGCGCATAAGTGATGGTGGTTATATCAGCGGGTTTGGAGATCGTGGGCACGACTGACTGACCGTTCACAGTGAGCACGATCGTGTTGGTCACGACCACCGTATCATGATCCTGCAACTCGACAACGATCGGTGCGTTTTGGTCTACCGCTTTCCCAACTGGTGCGGTTGAATTGACATAGGCACCGGATGCAAGCACGGTCAGAGGCGTGTCGGAAATGGCCCAGTTATCCACGTCATGATCGGGGGCGGTGCCGGCGACATAAGAGGTGCCGCCATCAGTATAGACGCAGTTAATCGCTTGGTTCGCATTAACGAATGGGCGGCTCGAAATCGGGATGGCACCGCCAGGGGTCGCGATGGAGCCTGAATATGTCTTGGCGGTCAGATCGAGGGTGACCTGGAGGTTGTACCAGGTGCCCGCAGTCAGGGTCGTGACCGCTTCGGTGCCATCTCCACTTTCGGCATACAAGGTGTCGCCGGTGACGTAAAAGGCTACCGAACGCACGGCCCCGTTAGCATCATGCGTAATCGTGATCGAATAATCACCCGGATCGGTCGTGTTGTTCCGGAAATCGACGTTGAAGTAGTACAGGCCGGTCGCCGTGGACGGAATAGCCTGATCAGCGAATGTACGGACAATATAGGGGTTACCGGCGCTGGCCGGGAAATTCGCCCCTTTGCCGTTGTTGGGATAGACATTTACATATGGACTCTGCGCGTCGGCAGTGACGGTGTTGCCGCCGCCGACTGGAGCCCAGGGCGCACCGACAGGCGAGCCGATGGTTTGGGCATCGAAGTCGCCATCTGTGAACAGAAAGGCCGCGTGAGCCGTCATGGTCGCGCCGACCAAGACCAAGCTCACCGCGAGCCCCAATAGGTACCTGCGCAATGCAATCATATTAGTTTCTCCTTCCGCGTCTTGTTGTGGCCACAAATCCTCACCCTCCCGGGTTCAGGATACGTGGCTGCTGAATGTTTCGGTGCCTTTTAAACGATGGGCAGCTAAAAACTCCCTTTTTTCGCTTAATTAATTACTATTTTTGACTTTTGTCTGCGGCCGATGTCCCTGCCAAGGTGTCGGCAGTTTCTTTCCTGGCCCCTTGTTTCCTGACACGTTTCACGTAAGTGGTGGGGGATACGCCCATGAACGTGCGAAAAGTGGCGTTGAAATGGCTCAAGCTCTCGAAGCCCACGGCCATGGCGGCCTCGATCACGCGGTACCGCGGGTCGTTGAGCAAAGCGGCAGCCCGTTCAACCCGGTAGCCTTGCAGGAAATGAACCCATGATATGCCAAGCGCCTCGCGGAACATCACCTTGAGCCGCGACTGGCATACGCCGGCAGCCGAGGCGACATCGCGCGCATAAACCGATTCGGTGAAATGCGTCCGGAGATAATGCATGGCGCGCGACAGATTTTGCCAATCCACGTTAGCCTCGCCTTCGGGGACTTCCTTCACTTGCTCTTGCTCCCAACGCAACAAGCGGACCAGCATCTCGACTAGGATCGTCCGAAGCCGCATCTCGGTGCCGAATCGCGGGTGTTCGAATTCCATGGCGATCTCCTCGAAACCGCGCAAGAGCAACTGCTGCAAATCGGTTGGCGGCCGCACGAGGCGTTCCTTCAAGGCCTGGGGCGCGGTGAAGCGCCGGAGCATTCTGGCCCCGTCTTGCTCGGGTCCTTGTTCGATCAGCACACTGGGCAGAAAGTAGATCGTGATGAACTGGTGCGGGTATTGCGTGATTTGGGCCCAATGCGGCACGCCGGGCCCGGCCAGGAACAGGTCGCCGGGCAGGCGCTTGGCTTGTTCTCGTTCCACAAATTCCACCACCTCACCCTGCAAAGTGGTGCCAAACTCACAATAAGGATGACGTTCCGGGTGTGGAACAGCGGGACCGGAATGAACGGTTCCATAGCGCACCCCAATGGGGCGCAGCTCCGTGATCGGCTGGCATGATTCGGAAACGTCCAACAGCCATGACAACTCGGTCAATTTCGTGCGTTGCGCGTTAACTATCAGCATACTTCTGGGCTGGCCTGGCCAACCGGCGGAGCAATCCGTGCCTTTTGATCCTCGCCTCGGATCAATTATACCGAATCTTCAAACTCACTGCCGTATGATCGCAATTATTAAGCCGCCCAAATCGCCCGTCAACCCGAGAATAGTTGCGCGGTCCGGACCGGACGATCAATGGCCGTTGACGCTCAACCTGAAGAAATGATCATGGTGGGTCCCGCCCCACTTGGACGGGCTGGGAGACAGGGTTGCGCCGGTCGCCGGCTGCAGGATTTTACCGGCTCGGGTGCCAGTGTGCGCAAAGCCCCAGGCAACGCTTGATATTCGCAACACGTTGCCGACCTTTTCACGAATCTGCTTGGGCATTTCAACTGCCATTAAGCCTGATCCTCACCCCTGCGGGCACGCATATTCGCCGTTAATAACGGCACGGTAACATTCCCTGCACAGGCGACAACCGCATCCAAACACATTCATATTTTCAGGTCAAAAGAAAAATGTCGTAAAAATGAGAGCGGCACCCCCCCGTCAGGGCTAATGCATGAAGCATGAGGAGTCCGTATACTGGCAGTT
>JAMCZD010000102.1:1078-15053 GCA_023473405.1 Candidatus Omnitrophota bacterium | reverse complement strand
GAGATGGAGGCGCTGAGTTTGTAAAGCAACCCGATCGCACCGGCGGTAAGCAGGAAGCGCACGACGCCATCGTCATCGGCGTTCCGCACGCGCACGAGGTAATGCAGCATCGCCGGCACGATGCCCGAGGCGCCGTTGGTGGGCGCGGTGACGACGCGCCCGCCGGCGGCGTTCTCCTCGTTCACGGCCAAGGCCCACATGCTCACCCAGTCGAGCACGACGAGCGGATCGCGGAGGTTCACCTCGGGGCGCTCGGTCAACTCGCGGAAGAGGCGTGGCGCACGTCGGGCGACGTGGAGCGGCCCGGGCAGCGAGCCTTCCGCATGGCAGCCGCGCGTGACGCAGTCCTGCATCGCACGCCAGACGCGGAGCAGGCCGGCGCGCGTTTCCGCTTCAGGACGCCAGCAGTTCTCGTTACGGAGCGTCATTTCACTGACGCTCATGCCGGACTCGCGCCCCAACCGCAGCAGGTCCTTGCCGCTTTGATATGGGAAGGGAACCTTTCGGGCGGGCATCGCGAAGCGACCAGTCGCAGTGCTGGTTTCAGTGATAACAAATCCACCGCCCACGCTATAGAAAGTCTCCTCCGCCAGGCTGGCTCCTGCCGCGTCGAAAGCGACGAATCGCATTCCGTTCGGATGCGCGGGGAGTGATTCCGTCCGGTGGTATTGAACATCGCACGGTTCATGGAAAGCGAGATCGCGCGTGCCGCCGAGACGCAGGCAGCAGCGGGCGCGGATTTGTTCCAAGCGGGACGGGATGGTGTCCACGTCCACCGCTTCGGGCGTCTCGCCTTCCAAGCCGAGGATCACGGCGCGGTCGGTGCCGTGGCTCTGCCCCGTGAGCGCGAGGGAGCCGTAGAGATGCGTTTCCACGCGGGCGACGCGGGCCGGACGGCCGCGCTCGGCGAGTTGCGTGGCAAACCGGCGCGCGGCGCGCATCGGGCCAACCGTGTGGGAACTGCTGGGGCCAATGCCGATGGTGAAAAGGTCGAGAACGCTAATGGTCATGGGAAAGCCTCAAAGGAATTGGCGAGCGAGGGAAATACTAATGGGAGTCTGCTTTTGTTTGCTTTTGCGCGCTGAGCGTTCTGAGAGTTTGTTCCCGGCCAGGATCGCCAAGGTGGCCGTCCCCAGCACATCGGTCACACTGGGCGCATCGGGACTGGTGTAGCTCAACGGACAATAGGTCACCCATTCCGAAAACAATCCTGCCGTGGCCAGGAATTGGCTGAAGTAAACCAACTGGCCCAGCGGCGTCACCGGGGCATACGGATACCACTCCGCGCAGGCTCGTCGCCCGTGCAGATCGATGGGGAGGCGATTGGGCTCCAGCGCGCTCTCGGCTGCTGGCGCCGACGCGCTTTTAGGCTCACCCGCAGGGTGAGCATCATCGACAGGAAAAATTTCGAACATGCCTCATGTCTAGAGGGATTTCCGTCAAAAGCCAACCCTTTCAACTGCCGTTTCCAGGGTGAATTATGAAGAAATTTCTATAAAGGTGACGATTCGCGGTTGAGACGCATGACGGAATCCCTCGTTCACTTGCGTGTTGATTGACAAAAGGCAGCCAAGATAACGAAGAAAACCCAAATTGCAAATTGAGGATTGAGAATTTGCTATTTGTCATCGAAAGAAAGCGACAGGTCGGGCCAAACCCAGTGAGCGTGTGATTACGCTGAATTCGATTACAGATGACCAATTTTCAATCCTCAATTTGCAAGTCTTGGCCAATGTGGAATGTGGAGATGCGACCCTAAGCCAGGCGGGTGGCGGCTTGTTTCCCCAGCGCGAGCGCTTCCGGGATCGGGCCGCGGAGGTCGACACGGCGAGCGGGGCCGTCGCGGAAAGAGACTGCGCGCAGGCGGATTTGGTCTCCGAGGAGCTCGGCGTAAGCCGCAACCGGGCTTTGGCAACCGCCGCCCATGGCGTGCAGGAAGGCGCGTTCAGCCGACACGCATTGGAGAGTCTCGGAATGGTTCAGGCGCTGACAAATGGGGAGCAACCGTTCATCGGCGTCGCGCAGCTCGATGGCAATGGCGCCTTGGCCGACGCAGGGCAGCATGTCATCCAGTTCGAGCACGGTGGCGAACAAGGCCTGCAGGTCCGGAGTGCGACGGGCGGGTGATCGAACAGCCGAAGGGGCGGACTGTGTTTGAGGAGAGTTTTTTGGCGGAGGGGGATTCAGGTCGGCGGAGGCGGACTGGGCTGCCTTGTCGGATTCTTGGGTGATGAGGTGAAGGCGGCCATTGGGGGAAATCCGGAAACCGAGCCGTTCGAGACCGGCCTTGGCCAGGATGATGGCATCGACTTCGGGTTTGTCGGCCAATTTTTGGAGCCGGGTGCCGACGTTGCCACGGATGGCGGTCAATTTGAGATCAGGCCGAAGGGCGAGCAATTGGGCTTGGCGCCGAGTGCTGCTGGTGGCGATCGTGGCGCCTTGGGGCAATTCCTGGATAATCAATCCGGGGCTGAAACCTCTTGCGGGGTAGTTTTTGGCAGAGCCGTGCTGGCCGTTGCCGGCTCGGGCGGCTGCAGCAAGCGTATCGGGGGCGGCCGCGGCGCGATAGATGAGGACGTCCCGCGCATCGGCGCGCGGGCAGACGGCGCCCAGGCCTAGACCGTTCGGCAAATCCGTCGGCAAATCCTTGAGGCTATGGACGGCCATATCGGCCTGATGCTCCAAGAGGGCGGACTCGAGTTCCTTGGTGAACAGGCCCTTGGTGGACGCCGCGTCGGGACGGGCCAGGGCGGCGGTTTGGAGTTTGTCGCCGGTTGTTTTGATGATCTTGATTTGGAACTCGAACTGTGGGAAAGCGGCGGTGCATTGGGCTAGAACAAGATTTGTCTGAGCCAGGGCGAGTGCGCTTCCTCGGGTGGCAATAACGATAAGGCGAGGATCAGGGGAGAGAGGCATGGGTTCAGGCCGTTGGTTGCTGGTACCCGGCATTCCACGGGGGCTCCGGCGGGACGATGGGCTTGGGCTGTTTCAACGGGGGCGCGTTATCGGAGGAGCGGGCGGCTGGGGTGGCCGGCGGATTAACGGACGGCTCGTTGGCATCGATGGTCATCGATGGCGGTAGCCTCAGCGAGGCATCGGGGAGAGGCGGTGGATTTGCTCGACCAAGGCCGGCGAGTATTCCGTGCACTTTTTCCCGGATGATATTCTCGCAATGGGCAACCTGTTCCTGTCGTTGTCTGAGGTAATCGTTGGCGATGGTCTGGAGATCGTCGATGTTATAGAGGTAAACGTTGTCCAGGAAATTCACCTCCGGCTCGATGTCGCGGGGAACGGCAATGTCAATGAGGAGCAACGGCTCGTTCTTGCGGAGTTTCATGAGCGGTTCGAGCCGGGCGCGGTCAAGGATGAAATGCGGCGCGGAGGTGCTGCTGATGACGATATCGATGCGGGTGAACTCGCTGGCCCAGGCTTCGAATGGAACGGCGCGCCCGCCCAATTCATTGGCCAGGGCCACGGCATTTTCGTAGGTGCGATTCGAGACGAGCACGCTATTGGCTCCGCGGCTGAGGAGTGCCCGGGCGGTTTTGGCGCTGGTGTCGCCGGCGCCGAGGACCATCACGTGGCGATGCCCGAGGGTGCTGAAGATTTTCTCGGCGAGTTCGACGGCGACGCTGGCCACCGAGATGCTGCCGCGTTGAATCTGGGTTTCGGTGCGGATTTGCTTGGCGACATTGAAAGCCCTTTGGAAAACCTTGTTCAGTCGGCTGCCGGTATGCTTATGTTGCAGGGCCAGGTGGTAGGCCTGTTTGAGCTGCCCGAGGATTTCCGTCTCGCCCAGGACCATCGAGTCGAGGCCGCAAGCAACGCGGAACAGATGCTCGATGCTGTGTGGTTCGCTCAAAGCGTAAAACTCATTGCTCAATGCGCCGCTATAACCGCGGGAATCCTGCAGGAATTTCCGGATGGCATCGAGCGATTGCTTGTCGGCGGCGGCAGCAGCAGTGGCGAGGTACATCTCCACGCGGTTGCAGGTGGACAGGATGACCCCTTCCTCCGCCAGACCGCTCTGGCGCATCAGGTTCAACGCCTGTGGAATTGCCCCCTCGGGGAAGGCGAATTTTTCCCGCAAAGCGACGGGTGCCGTATGATGACTCAAACCGACAACGACGATGGCCATACACTTACGGGTGGTGGATGGGGGAAAACAGGTTGAATCCCCAAAATGTTAACATGATAAAGGCAAACGCGCCTATGGCGCTCCAGGCAAAGCGGCGTCCGCGTTGGGCGAATTTCCAATGAAGCACCAGCAACACCAGGTAGAGCAACCAGACAAAAAGAGACCAATGAATCTTCGGATCGGGCTGGTAATAAATTCCGCGGACACTCTTCAACCAGAGTGTCCCCACTATCAAACCGGCGGTTAAAAGCAGGAAACCGCCCAGGAGCAACCGGCTGATCAGCCGTTCCAGCCGTTGAATGGGGGGGAGCAAGGAGAATATGGCGCGGAATTTGTGCAGCTTAAGATCGTGCTCCTGGGAAACAAACATCAGGCCCGCAACGGCACTGAGCCCAAAGGCGCCGTATGCCAGGAAGATCATCGTTGCATGAAATTGGAACCAGGCCTGTGAAGACTGGGGCGGCAATTCTTTCATATCGAGCGCCGGCATCAGCCCAAAAACGCCCAAGCCAAATAGCAGCGGGGATGCGAATGCCCCGAGAAAGCGCAATCGAGGCCAGGCGCCCACGACCAGGTAAGAGGTGACGATAGTCCAGCCAATGAACATCGTTGCCTCGAAAAGGTTATTGATAGGGCATCGATTCAACGAAAAGCCGCGCAAAAGCATCGCTCCCGTGTGAAAGACAAACCCCAATAACAGCAGCCCGTAGTTGATATGATCGGCTCTTCGGAATCCTTGCCGCCACAGGAAGACCGAATGGACCACGCTGGCACCGTAAATCAGTACCGCCACCAGAAAGAGATGTCGATCGGTAAGCCAATACACGCAGCCTAGATTACTTTATGCCCCGTGCTCTGCAAGCATGAATTGGCGCGGTTTTGAAAGGGCTGTAAGCCGAATTCTGTCTTCGTTCCTGGCGGAACGGAAAGGATCATTTGTCTCTGCGGTCATACCCGAAACCTGGCTTTCGCCACGGAGCGGGCCACTCCTCGGTTTCCTATTTGGCCTTGCACCGGACGGGGTTTTCCGTGCCCCCGCGATTGCTCTTGGGGCGGTGGGCTCTTACCCCACCTTTTCACCCTTGCCTCGCCGATCCCGCTTCGCCGATGAGGAAATCATCGGCGGGCTGCGAAAGGCGAGGCGGTTTACTTTTCTGTGGCACTGTCCATCGAAGCGTTTCTCAACGCCGTCGTCCGCCTTTGCCTGGGGTCTGAACCCCAGTTAAGCGGCGTCGCGCCCTATGGTGTTCGGACTTTCCTCCCCCGGCTTGCGCCGGAGGCGACCCTTCACCCTTTCAAAACCAACTACTGCAGCTTAATTGTGCAACTGATAATTGGCAAGGCTGACTTGCCTTTGGCGGAACGATCCGATAAAAGGGGCCAGATATCACTGATGAACTCGAACTCAAATCTCGAACAATGGACTGGCACGCCGCCAAACCGTTCACGCCAATCGTTCCCGGCCTTTTTTGCGCTGCTCGGTGCCGCCGTCTGGTGCTCGGTCATGGCGCCATCGGTTCGGTCTGATTCCACCCTCGCCGACGTCGCCCCACCTTTGCCGCAGGATTACCTTGTCATCAACGAAATCCAGTATAATCCGGCCTCGCCTCGAGCGTCATTCATCGAGCTGTACAACCGCTCTCTCACGACCCCATTCGACCTTTCCAATTTCCGCCTAAACGGGGTCGGATACACCTTCCCCTCGGGCGCGGTTATCCAGCCCAACTCGTATCTCGTCCTGGCCAAGGACCGGATTTCGTTTGCCATTGCTTACGGCGGAACCATCGCTGTCTTCGACGAGTTCACGGGATCGCTTTCAAATGGAGGCGAGCATTTGGCCCTGGTAAAACCGGGGGACTCGCCCGCGGCGGACATCGTGATCAGCGACGTGCGTTATGACAACCATCTGCCCTGGCCGGCCAACGCCGACGGGCTTGGGCCGTCGTTGCAATTGATCGACCCGGCGCAGGACACGTATCGAGTGGGCAATTGGGCGGCCACCGCCACCAACAACTTTAACCTGGTCACTCCCGGACGCGCCAACAGCGTGCGCCAAAACCTCGCGCCTTTCCCGCCCCTTTGGATCAACGAGGTTTTGGCAAATAGCGCCAATGGTGCCGCCGATAACAAGGGCGAACACGACCCCTGGATCGAAATGTTCAACGCCGGCGATGCCGCCATCGACCTTTCACCATTTTACCTGACTGATTCGTATACGAACCTGACCCGATGGCAATTCCCGGCGGGCGCCAGCATTGGGCCCAAGCAGTTCCTGGTGGTGTGGACCGACGGACAGCCCGAGCAATCCATCGCCGGGGTCCCGCATGCGTCTTTTCGCCTGAGTCCCACCAACGGCTCCGTGGCGCTTGTCCGGATGCAAGGTTCACCCCTGATCCCGGCCGTTATGGATTACTGCGACTACTCGTTGCCCATGCACGACATCAGCTACGGGTGTTATCCGGACGGCGAACCGCGCGGGCGCCAGCTTTTTTATTATCCAACTCCCAACGCCACCAATAATCCCGTCTTCCCGTCAATGCGAGTGGTGATAAATGAAATAATGGCCATCAACACCAGCACGATCGTGGACCCGGTTACCGGGCAGTTTGAAGATTGGTTCGAGTTATACAATGCCGGGACCAACGCGGCGGACCTGACCGCCTACACTTTGACCGACGATTTGACTGATCCCAGTCAATTCGAGATTCCCCCGGGCTACGTTATTCCACCCCATGGGTTCCTGTTGGTCTGGGCCGATAACCAATCCGATCAAAACAGTCCCACCGATCCCGGCCTGCACACAAACTTCAAACTCTCCCAGACTGGCGAGCAGCTTGGCCTGTTCGCTCCCAACGGTGATCTGGTTGACGGTGTCACCTTCGGCCAGCAAACCAACGATGTCAGCATCGGACTCTTCCCCGATGGTTCAAATCCGCCGCTGATACCCTTGGAAACACCCACACCGGGGGCGACCAACGTGCTTGCAGGCGGCAACCGTCCGCCCGTCTTGGTCTCCATCCCCGACCAGACCGTTGCCGAACAAACGCCGCTGAGTTTCACCGCCGGCGCCACCGATGCCAATCCCGAGCAAACGCTCACCTTCAGCCTTGGCTCCGACGCCCCCAACGGCGCCGTCATCGATGCCGCCACCGGTGAATTCAACTGGACCCCGACCGAAGAGCAAGGCCCGGGCATTTACAGCTTCGATGTCCAGGTGACGGACAGCGGCACTCCTCCCCGCAGCGCCACTACCAGCGTCAAGGTCAATGTTACGGAGGTCAACCAGGCGCCGATTCTAACTTCGGTCCCCGAGCAGACTATCGCCGAAGGAACCCAATTTACTTACGTCTTTTCGGCTGCCGATCCAGATCGGCCAACCAATCGATTGTCGTTTGCCCTTGGGCCGTCCGCTTCTGAAGGCGCCGTAGTCGATCCTGCCACCGGTGTTTTGACCTGGACTCCTTCCGAGGATCAGGGGCCGGGCCAATACCAAATCTCGATTCAGGTTACCGATGACGGGGTGCCGCCGTTGAGTGACACGAACGTTTTCAACATAACCGTCAATGAGACGAACAATGCGCCCGTGCTCGATCCGATCCCGGCCCAGAGTATAGATGAGTTGACTACCCTCGAACTCGCCGCTCATGCCGTGGACACCGATACTCCGCCCAGCCCCATTCGTTATAGTCTGGATAGTGCCCCGGACGGCGCCCTGATCAACCCAACCAATGGCGTGATTACCTGGACACCTGCCGAGGCGCAAGGTCCAACTAATGCGCTCTTTGTCGTTCGCGCCACCGAGACTGCCGAACCAAACCCAAGTGCCACCACCACCTTCAGCGTCATGGTCAATGAGCTGAACCAACCGCCCGCGCTCATGGCTATTCCCGACTTCACCGCCACGGCAGGCCAGACGGTCGCGTTTAGTGCCTTGGCCGGCGACAATGATCTGCCCGCCCAACGGCTCACCTTTTCTCTCGATCCCGGCGCCCCCAGGGGCGCTGCTATTGATCCCGTTCTCGGCCGATTCACCTGGACGATCGATCCTAACCATGGCGCCGGCACCAATCAAATCACGGTGCGTGTGACCGATAACGGCCCGGGGAACCTGAGCGGCGCGGGAACCTTTACCGTGGTTGTCTCTCCGCAGTGGCACGTTGTAATTAACGAAATCATGTACCACCCCAATACCGCCAACGCCGAGTTCATCGAGCTTTTCAATACATCATCCAGCATGCCCCTCGATTTATCCGGGTTGGAGTTGGCTTCCTCGAACCTTGATTTCACCTTCCCGGCCGGCGCCCTCGTTGCCCCGCGCAGTTTCTTATGCGTAGCCGGGAATCCCGAAGTATTCAAGGCTGCCCACGGCACCAATCTGCCCGTAGTTGGGCCATGGACGGGTTCGCTTGCTCCGCCCGATACGCTTCAATTAATCCGCCCGGCGGGCAATGGCAATTCCTACGCGCTGCTTGACTCGGTGACCTTTGGCAACAGGGACCCGTGGCCGGCCGAAGCGGATAGCGGTGGAGTATCGTTGCAGCTCATTGACGCCGCCCAAGACAACAATCGGCCCGGGAATTGGTCCGCCGCCATGGCCTACACCGGGCCGCGTCAATTGATCGTCATGACCAACTTCTGGCGCTATTACCAGGAAGGCCCCCTGCCTGATTCCTCATGGCGGCAAGCCGAATTCGAGGATTCGGCCTGGCCCCAGGGACGCGCCTTGTTCTACTATGAAGATGCCGGCCTTCCCGCCCCCAAGAACACGGAACTCACCCTTGGCCAGCTTACTTACTACTTCCGCACCCGCTTTGCTCTTCCGATTGTCCCCGCAGGCGCTTCGCTCCAGCTTTCGTCGGTTTTGGATGACGGAATGGTTGTTTGGCTTAATGGACATGAGCTGTATCGGCTCGGCATGGCCGATGGCGATCCCGCTTACGATACCTTGGCCAATCGGGCCGTAACGGATGCGGTCGTCGAAGGCCCGGTGACTTTGCCCGCCGATTGGCTGGTTGGCGGCGAAAACGTGGTTGCTGTCGAGGTGCATCAAACTGCGTCAACCAGCTCGGATGTCGTGTTTGGCATGAGTCTCGACCTCGAAGGCGGCAACATCGCCTCCCTTACCCCCGGCGCCCCCAACAGCGTGGCTTCGCCGCTCCCGGCGTTTCCAACTCTCCGCATCAACGAAGTTCTGGCTCGTAATAACGGCGTCCTGCCTGATGCCGCCGGCGATCTCGACCCTTGGATCGAGTTGATCAATACCGGGGCGAGCCCCGTCAGCTTGAGCGGATTATACCTTAGCGACGATTACTCTAACCTGACTAAATGGGGATTTCCCCCGGGCCTCCAAATTCCGGCCAACGGATTCCTGGTTGTCTTTGCCGACGCCGAACCGAAGGAGACTACGGACGCTGAGCCTCATGCCAACTTCCGCCTTCCCTCAACGAACGGTGCGCCCTTTACGCTCGCGCTTTCACGCCTGCAAAACGGCTCGCCCGCAGTTGTGGACTACCTGAACGGCAAGGTTGCGCCCGATAATGTATCGTTGGGCCGTTTGCCCGATGGGAATCCGGCTTCGGCGGTCGAGTTGGATGTTCCCACTCCCGCCGGTCCCAACAGCCCGGTAACGGCTCTGCGATTGACGGACCTTGCCGCCTCGCCGAATGGCCCCGTTGAGTTCTCCTGGCAGACTATCGCCGGGCGGACTTACCGGGTCGAGTTCAAAGACAGCCTGGACGCGCCCGCCTGGCAGAAACTGGCCGAGTTCATCGCAACCAGCGATAAAGCGGCTCTTACTGACCAGGCACCTTCCGGTCCGGTCCAACGATTCTACCGGGTCCTCCTCATGCCATAGCAGACCGGTCTGGGGCTCAAACGACAATCGGATTGTTCCATTTCAAACCCCGAAACCGCGCGAAATCCAAGTCGGTAGATCGCAGCACGCAATGATATTCCACCGCCAACGCCGCCGGATGGCCGTCGGAGACCAGGTTGCCGGTGGCGCTTCCCGTGCAGAGTAATTTCTGAAAAATTGCCCAATGCTGATCCGCCGGGTAGATTAGCCGCGCACAAGGTTGGTCCAACCAGCTTTGTTCGCGTTCGATGGACTCGCGAATTGTCAGGGGGCGCCGGTGCAAGCGGGGATTGCCTTTGGGGCTTGACACTCCATACTGAATTAAGGAAGGTGTCCGAGTGAAGTTAAACCGTAGTTCATCAAGCCTGAGGAGCTTCCGCCGTAAAGGAATCCGGCAAACAAGTGGGATAAAGGCAACTGTCCTGCACGCGCTGGCGGTTTGGTTGACGTTCGTTTTGTTTGGTGCATCCGCTTTGGGAACGCAAAAGGTGTCCCTGGCATGGGATGCAAATGACGAGGCGGACATTGCCGGTTACATGGTTCATTACGGCGCTCAATCTCGGCAATACACCCAGACCGTGGACGTTGGAAACATCACTTCGGCAACGATTTCCAATTTGGTGGAAAGGGCAACCTATTATTTCGCAGTCACCGCTTATAATTCCAGCGGACTGGAAAGTGATTTCTCGAACGAGGTGAGTTATGACGTGCCTGCCCCAGCACTGACATTCAGTTGCCCGAACTCTATTACCATCAACGACTTCAGCGCGGCTACTCCATATCCGTCAACGGTCCTGGTCTCCGGTCTGGCCGGGACTATCGGCAAATTGACGGTGACTTTGAACAATTTTCATCACGGCTGGCCGCGCGATGTGGGCGTATTGTTGGCGGGGCCCGAGGGTCAAACGGTCGAGCTTTTTGCCAATGTGGGCGGAGGCGACGAAGTGGATAATGCCACCTTGACCTTTGATGATGCTGCCTCCGATTTTGTGCCTGCGATGGGCCCCCTTCTAACCGGCGCCTATAAGCCAAGTAACGAAGTCGGCAAGTATTATCCGGTTCCAGCACCGCCCGGTCCTTATGGCACGACGCTGGCTGAATTCGTAGGGACGAATCCCAACGGGGTATGGTCGCTCTACGTGGTTGATGACGCCATTATGGACGGGGGTGTGATTGCAGACGGATGGAGCATGCACCTTACCACCGTGCCCGTTGCCGCGCCCACCTTTGCCAACCCGGAAACCGTCGCCATCAATGATTTCACTTCTGCTACTCCTTATCCTTCAACTGCCGCGGTCTCGGGTGTGAATGGAATCATCAGCAAAGTAACGGTGACGCTGAACGGCTTTAGTCATGCCTGGCCGCACGACGTCGGCGCGCTCCTGGTCGGGCCTGCCGGGCAAGGCGTCGTGCTGCTGGCCAACGTGGGTGCAGGCAACGAGATAAGCAACGTCACTCTCACCTTGGATGACGATGCGGAACAATCCTTGCCAACGGACAGGCCCATTTCGTCCGGCACCTATAAGCCTACCGATATTCTTGCCAGCAAATTCTTTCCCGCTCCTGCGCCGCCGGGACCTTATGGCGCGGGGTTGTTTGAATTTAACGGCACAGACCCCAACGGGACATGGTCCCTTTATGTGGTCGATGACGGCTACTGGGACGATGGCGTTATTCGAGGCGGATGGAGCGTGTCGATCACCACAATGGATCTGCCGCGGGTTGCAGTGCAATCAGAGCACGGTCTAGGAAATTCAGCGACAGACCGGATGGCGCGGCTTTCCGAGACGACGGCCTCGGCCCTTATTATCAACCACCCGGTTATACTCGAAGCCGCCCCCTCCGCCGGACCACAGCAATTCGAGTTTCACTTCAACGGCAAGATTGGACAAAGATACGCCATACAAGCCTCGACCGATAGTTCCCATTGGTCGACAATTGGTGTCGTAACGTCCGTCCATGAAAATACCAGCTTTGCCGATACCAAGGCCGGCCGTTTCCGCTTCCGGTTTTATCGGGTGGTCCAGGTTGCCGCCCCGTCGGAAGCGGCAGATGCCCGGTAGACATTGATCGTTCCAGGTAGATACCGTTAGTTTGGCAGGGGCGCTTTCCACGCGTCCCTGATTTCTCTTGGCCGCGATGCGCAGTTGACATGGCCTAGCCAAGGACTGAGGTTTGACGCTGCCGGGTAATGAACGCGTATTGGACTTCAGTTGGGGCCGTTGTCGCATGGCTATGGTTCGCCGCTTACCTTCCCGCGCAAGAACCCGCGCGCGATGCCGGTGCGGTTTCTTCTCGTGAGCCCGTCACTTGGGTGCCTGCGCGGATGAGTCTATTCCCGTCCTATATTGAAGTATTACGTAGCCGACTTGCCGATCGAGGGATCTACCTCGGCGGCGGTTACATTGGCGAAGGGATGGCGAATCTGGCCGGTGGTTTGAAGGCCGGCGCCGTGTATCAAGGGTTGGCCAAAGTCAGTCTTGACCTCGATCTAGAGCGTCTCACGGTCTGGTGGCGGGGCGGACGGGCTCGAGCCTCCGGTATCTACCCCCACGGCGAAGGCCCATCCAGCGAACTCGTCGGCGATCTCCAAGGCGTGAGCAACATTAGCGCCTACGACAGCGCGGCGCTTTATGAGTTGTGGTTCGAGCAGAACTTCCTGGACGATCGCCTCTCCGTTCGCCTTGGCCAGTTGGTCGCGGACTCCGAATTCGCGGGAACCGGCTATGGCAACGTGCTGATTAACAGCTCCTTCGGTTGGCCGGCCTTCATCTCCGGCAACACTCCGAACACCGGCCCGGCCTACCCCCGCGGATCGCCTGGCACGCGGCTCCGGGTGGAATCAAGCAACGCCTGGTACGTGCAAACGGGCGTTTATGTTGGCGATACCGGGCGTCCCGATCAGAATACTCATGGCGTGCGCTGGGAATTGAGCGGCCGCAATGGCGCCTTTGCCATTACCGAAGCCGGTTTGCGACTTAATCAGGATAAAGATGCCCAGGGACTGCCCGGCACCTACAAAATGGGCGCCTGGATGAACACGGCGGACTTCCCCGATCCGATTAATCCGGCGCGCGCACGCAGCCTGTTGTATGGTCCATACGTTGCGGCCAGGCAGCTTGTCTGGCGCAAGGCGGGAGCGACGGAAGCGCTCGACCAAGGAATCGGGCTCTTCTTCCGAAGCGGTATCAGCCCCGAGGATTACAGCCAATTCCTTTTCGCCTTTGATGCCGGAATACACGGCCTCGGCTTGATCCCCGGACGGCCGGAAGACCAGTCAGCCATTGGCGTCGCCTTTGTGCGCCCGTCGGAAGAAGTCCGCCAGGCAGCGCGGGACGAAGGCGCGAGGTTTCTTCCTGATTACGAGTTGGCGGCCGAGATCACCTACCATATGAAGCTGAAGCCGTGGTGGACTCTCCAGCCAGACTTACAATGGGTCCGCCACCCGGGTGGTTCAGCAGCGCATGGCGATGCCATCGTGCTGGGCTTGCGCACGCGCATTTCGTTTTAGAGCGCAAAATGAGAACTGGTTATTGGTCGTTGAAAGCAAGCGACAGGCAGGGCCAGACCTAGACCTAATGTGGTGTCCCGGAAATGTAACGCTGTTTCCTGGACACCACACTAGCAAGTGCGCGATCACTCTGAACTCGATTACAGATGACCAATCTTCAATCCTCAATGCGATCGAATTAATCCGGCAGCGTTTGTTCGAGGATGCGGACCAATCCCGCTGCGTCCGTCGGAACCGGGTCCGCCTCGATTCTGGCCCGGAAAACCGAGGCTACTTCGCGGGCGATATCGGGGAAGTCGGACGGGGGCACGCCATAGTCGACCGGCCTCTGGGCCAGGCCTAGCGCGGCGATGAAACTCTCGATTGCGGCGATTGCCGCATCTGCCTTGGTTTCAGCGCGTGCGGATTCCGGATGACCGAGCAATTCAGCGACGCGCGCCAATTTGGCAATGGCGCCCGGACGCGAATGCCG
>JAMCZD010000102.1:0-1068 GCA_023473405.1 Candidatus Omnitrophota bacterium | reverse complement strand
ATCACACCCAACACCATGCTGAACGAATGCGGGATGACGATCGCATTTGTTGCCAGGGAGATACCCGCCAGCGTATCGGCCCAGGCCATGGCATGCCGCAAGTCGAGATCGTTCCCGTTTTGCAGAGCCTTGGGAAGGGTGTGATAAATGACGCGCATCGCCTCTTGGGCGCACATATTGCCCAACGGATTTTCCAGCCGTGAGAGGAATCCCTCAAGGGCCTGGGCGAAGGCATCAAACCCGGTGGTAGCGGTTACTTCTCTGGGCATGAACTTGAGGATTTCGGGGTCACAAAAGGCTATTCTCGGATAAAGGTAATCGCTGATTAACGCGCGCTTTATCCGGTGGGCGCGGTCGGAGAGAACCGCCACGCGACCCACGTGACTGCCTGTCCCCGAGGTGGAACTGATCGCCACGATCGGCAGGGTGGCGCCGGTAATCGGGCGCGGTCCGTTGACCACGTATTCCATGATGGAACCGGGATGGGTAGAGGCGACGGCTACGGCTTTGGCGGCGTCAATCGCGCTTCCGCCTCCGCATCCGACGATGACTTCGGCGCCGAAGTCCTTGGCCAATTGCCCCGCCTGTTCGATTTCCTCGTAATTGGGCTCGGCGGATATGCGATCGAATAACCGGGTTTCGATCCCGGCACTGTCCAACAGATCACAAAGGCGGTTCGTGACCCCGGTGGCGCGCATTGCGTGGGCGCCGGTGACCAGGAGGGCCTTGTGATAACCGGCCAGGTGGACCTTCATTTTCTCGACACAATTGCGTCCGAATTCCACCGGCACCGGCATGGATAACGTCCAATTGGTAATGGTTGGGAATCCTTGCGAAGCGATCATTGTGCGTTGGCTCCCGGTTGAGTGGAAGGTGTGGCTTGGGCTTCCTGCCAGCCGCGAAGTATTTCCCGGGCCTGGGCCAGGACAAGCCCAAAACGATCGCCGCCGGCTTCGAGCATTGACAAATAACGAAAATAATTGCCTACCCGTCCGGATACCTTCAGGCCCATCCTGGGACCAATCGTCTTCCGAAGCAGTCGCACGTCCTCGAATAAAACCACCGGGT
>JAMCZD010000220.1 GCA_023473405.1 Candidatus Omnitrophota bacterium | reverse complement strand
TGGCGGCCGGCGCCGCCGCCGTGCCCATGGTTGTCCCCGTGTCCGCGTTGGGGCGGAACGGGACGGTCCCGCCCAGTGAGCGCATCATCCTGGGCGGCATCGGGATTGGCGGGCGCGGGTCGGGTGTGCTGGCCTGGATGCTGCCCGAAAAGGATGTCCAATTCGTGGCCGTCTGCGACGCCCAGAAGGGGCGGCGCGAGGCGGTCAAGCGGATGGTGGACAACAATTACGGCAACCACGATTGCGCCCTCTACCGGGATATGCGCGAGTTCCTCGGCACGCGACCGGACATTGACGCCTTGCTCATCACCACTGGTGATCGCTGGCACGCGACGGCCGCCGTGATGGCCATGCGCGCCGGCAAAGATGTCTACTCAGAAAAACCGTCCTCGATGACGATCGCCCAAGGCCAAGCGGTAGTGGCCACCGCGAAGCGTTACGGGCGCGTCTACCAGACCGGCACCCAGCGCCTGAGCGAGGCCAATTTCGTCTTCGCCATCGAGTTAGCCCGGTCCGGCCGGTTGGGAAAGGTGGACACGGCTCGAGCCCACATCGCCCCTTGGGATGCCGCCGAGATGCGGCACGATTGGCTCCCCGCCGAGCCGTTGCCGTCCAAGGACGAAGTAGATTGGGACGAGTGGCTGGGACCGTGCCCATGGCGTCCGTATAATTCCGCTTACACGCGGGGCGGTTGGCGGGGTTTTTACGATTTTCACACCAGTTGCATTGGCGAGTGGGGCGCGCACACGTTCGCCCAGGCCCAGGCGGGACTAGACACTTTGGATACGTCGCCAATCGAGTATGGCTATGTGAACAATCCCACCGGGGACGGCATGGTGACCCGCTTCGCCAACGGGGTGCAAATGATCCTGCATCGCGAAGGTTGGTGGCATGGCTCCTGCGGCATGCGTTTCGAAGGGCCCGAAGGCTGGGTCTCGGTCGCCGACGGCTATTCGCGGCCGGAGGTTTCATCGCCTGCACTCCTGGCTGATTTCAACAAGATCGTTCAAGACTACATGGACCGGACGCAGCGCCCGATGAGCCACGTGCGGAACTACTTCGATTGCATCAAATCACGCCGTCTCACGGTGGCCAATCCGGTGGTGATGCACCGCACCATGTCCACCGTTCACGCTGCCAACATTTGCATGTGGCTCAAACGCGATATGAGATACGACCCGGTCGCGGAAGAATTTATTAACGATCCGGAGGCCAACCGACTCCGCTCCCGCGCGATGCGCGAGCCGTGGATCATCTAAAAACCAACGATCATTACCATGAAGGAATCAATTGCCATGTTAAAATCCAATTCCACTTTTGTTCTGGCCATCGCCACGCTCCTCGCGGGCGCAACCGGGTTGTTCGGCCAAAACCCAACGCCGCTCATCGTGCAGTCCGAAGACAAACTCATCGCTGTCCTGAAATCCGATGCATCTCAAAAAGACAAAGTCGATGCCTGCCGGCAATTGGCCGTAATTGGCACGCGGAACGCCGTGCCGCCGCTCGTCGCCTTGCTCGGTGATGAGCAACTCTCGCACATGGCCCGTTACGCCCTGGAAACCATCCCCGATCCCTCGGTGGACGAGGCCCTGCGCAATGCCTTGGTCGCCTTTCGTGGCAAACCTCTTATCGGGGTCATCGGCAGCATTGGCGTTCGGCGTGATACTGAAGCCATCCCATTGCTCGCCGAGAAACTGAGTGATCTGGACCCGGTAGTGGTTCGCACCGCTGCCGGATCGCTGGGCCAGATCGGCACGTTGTCGGCCGCCAAGGCCCTCGAGGAAGCCTGGGCTAACACGCCGGCGCCACGCCACCTGGATTTCGCCGAGGGCATGCTCCGTTGCGCTGAAGCCCTGGCCGCCAAGGGCCTGCGCAAAGATGCCCTGGCCATTTACGATTGCCTGCGCTGGGCACAGGCTCCGCACCAGGTCCGTGCCGCCGGTTTGCGTGGCGCTATCCTGGCCAGCGAGGATGACGGTCTCGCGCTGCTCCGCAAGTCGATCCGGAGCCATGATTTTGTCCTCGTGGACGCCGCCATCCGGACCGCGATAGAAATGCCCGGCTCGGAAGTGACCCAAACCCTGGCTTCTGAACTCAATAAATCAACCCTTTCCACCGACGTCCAAGTCCTGTTGGCCCAAACCATGGGATACCGGGGTGATCCGGCCGGCTTATGGGCGCTTTACAACAAGGTTGGAAACGCCAACAAACCGGTCCGCCTGGCCGCCATTCGCGCCTTGCCCGAGATCGGTAATCCCGGTTCGGTTCCTGTCCTGGCGCAGCTCATGCGCGATTCCGATCAGGAAATTTCACAGACCGCACGGGAAAGCCTCGCCGCCTTTGCCTGTCCCGAAGCCGATGCCGCGGTAGTGAAGATGCTGGACAGCGACCAGGCGGGCCAGCGTGTCACCGGCATCGAGTTGGTTGGGAGACGACGCATGGCCGCCTGCGTTCCCACCCTACTGAAGGCTGCCGGAGACACCGACGCCCAGGTGCGCCCCGCCGCATTCAAGGTCTTGGCCGACCTGGCCGGCTCGAATGAACTGCCCGTTTTGCTCGATTTGCTGGCCGGTGCCAAGGAGTCGCAGGACCTGGATGCCGCCGAGCAGGCGGTAAACGCCGTGTGCTCGAGAGCTAATGATCCGGAAACCTGCGTCGAGAGACTCGCCGGCCGGCTGCCGCAGGTTGCAGCGCCGCAGAAGAGTGCTCTGCTGCGCGTGCTCGGAACCGTTGGCGGCGCCAAGGCGCTCGAGGTCGTTCGCGCCGCGGTTGACAATTCCGACACGCAGGTGCATGGCGCGGCGATTCGTGTGCTTGGTGCCTGGAAAGGCGACCAAGGCATTGCG
>JAMCZD010000108.1 GCA_023473405.1 Candidatus Omnitrophota bacterium | reverse complement strand
CGCGATACCGATACCGCAGGCGGAGCTCGAGGCCCTTTCGTCGACGGCCAAGCCGGGCTCCGCTGTCGAAGTCAATCCATCATCGACTCAATTCTCGGACTTACTGGGAAAAATGGTGGAGGAGGTCAATGCCAGACAATCCACTGCCAGCCAGGCCGTGCGGGATCTCCAAAGCGGCCAGAGCGTTTCCCTTCACCAGGCCATGATCGCCATTGAAGAAGCCAGCATCTCCTTCCAGTTGATGGTCGAGGTGCGCAATAAACTGCTCGAGTCCTACCAGGAACTGATGCGGATGCAGATTTAATCCCGGCAATGAAGCATAACTTCGCCGAACTCAGCAAACAGTTACTCAACATCTGGAAGCAGCTCGGACCCAACCAGCGTGTCAGCGTCCTGCTGGCGACCGGGGTGGTGTTTGCCGGCGTGCTTTGCCTGGCGTTCTGGTCCAGCCGCGTCGAGTATGTCCTGTTGTACGGCCGCCTTCCCGAGACCGAGGCCGCCAAGGTGATTGCGGCCCTGGACGAAGCCAAGGTCCCCTACAAAATCGGGAACGGCGGCAGCTCCATTTTGGTCCCGTCCGACAAGGTTTACTCGATGCGCCTGCAAATGGCCGGACGCGGCATTCCGCGCGGCGAGGGCGTCGGGTTCGAGATATTCGACAAGCCCAATTTCGGCCTTTCGGACTTTGTCCAGCGAGCGAACTACCTTCGCGCGGTTCAAGGGGAGCTGGGGCGCACCATAAGCCAACTGGATGAAGTCGAGTCGGCGCGGGTGATGGTCGTTCTGCCGGAAAACCGGTTGTTGATCGACAAGGACAAGCACCCTACGGCTTCGGTCTTCGTGCGGGTAAGCGGCAATGGGCAATTGAAACCTCAGGCCGTTGATTCGATCCGTTTTCTTGTGGCCAACGCGGTTGAAGGACTCAAGGCTAATTATGTTACCGTGGTGGATAACCGCGGCAATGTCCTCTCGGAAAACGTCGAGGACGATTCCACCGTCGGGCTGACCGCCATCCAACTCGCCGCCCGGCGCAACCTCGAACAGTACCTCGCCAAGAAAACTCAGGATATGCTGGAAAAGGTGCTTGGACCCGGCCAGGCCATTGTCCGCGTCGCCGCCGAAATCAATTTCGACACCATTTCGCGCGTCGAGGAGAAGTATGACCCGGAAGGACAGGTCATCCGCTTGCAGACCAAGAATGACGAAAACAACGACTCAACCACGGCAAACAGCAGCGGCGTGGTGGGCATCAGCGCGAACGCAATTATCGAGTCCAACGCCTCACCGGCCGCTGTTCCACCCCTCAATAGCTCCCGCAACAAAAAAACGATCGGCAATATCGAATACGACAACAGCCGAATCACCAGCAATATCATCCAGGCCGCCGGTGGCATAAAACGGCTCTCCGCCGCCGTCACCGTTGCCGCCCAATACGACTCGACGGAGCCGACTCGCAAATTGGTTCCGCGCACTCCGGAGCAGATCGAAAAGCTCCGCCGCATCGTCGAGAGCGCCCTCGGGAATGACCCGTCGCGCGGCGACCAGATCACCGTCGAAGAACTGCCCTTCAACGACCAACTGGCAGTCCAGGTCACCAAACAACTCGAACAGCAACGGCGATGGGATTTCTGGTGGGACCTTGCCCGGAGCGGAGTTTATCCTCTGCTGGGGATTGGGGCATTGGTCGGTTTCTTTCTCTTGCTCAAACGCACCGCTGCAAATGACGTGCCGGTTGGGATGCCGCCGAGCATGGGCAACGGCCATGGCAATGGACATGCAGTCGTGGACCGGCGGCTCGAACCGGTTCACGGCCCGGTAACGGTAGAGGTGCTGAACCAGTTGATCAAGGAGAACCCACAAAACATGACCCAGGCGATCCGCCGCTGGCTCGCCCGCGGCAATCCCCCTCAGAACTAAGCGCTTATGCCATCATCCGCCACAGATGTCGATTTGAACATTCCGGATTTTGAACTCGCCAAGTTGACGAAGGTCCAAAAGCTCGCCGCGCTCCTGGTCATGCTCGGACCGGATAGCGCGGCACAAATATTGCGCCATTTTGCGCCGCATGAAATCGAGGTGATTTCGGGGGAGATGGCCAAATTCGACATGGTGAGCCAGGAATTGCAGGAAGGTTTGTTGCAGGAGTTTTCCGAGGTAGCGGTCCAGGCTGGTTGTTCGATTCGAGGCGGGGTGGACTATACCCGGACCACGCTGGAAAAGGCTCTGGGGCTTTACAAGGCGTCCGAAGTTATCGGACGCGTCGCCCCTGCCAGCACACCGGTTGCCGCGATGCAGGACGTGGTCGATATGGACGCGCGACAGATTTACAATTTGGTCCGCCATGAGCAGCCGCAAACGGTCGCTCTCATAATGAGTTACGTTGGGCCGGAGAAATCGGCGGAGATACTGGCCTGCTATCCTTCCGAGCATCGGTACAAAATCGTCGAGCGCATTGCCACCCTTGCTCCAATCCCGATCGAGGTGTTGGAGAGAGTGGTTCAGGTGTTGGCCGCCAAGCGCGGGATAAGCCAGACCCGGGCCTTTAATCAGACCGGTGGGGTCAAATCGGCAGCCGACCTCTTGAATGCCATGGATAAGACCCAGGGCAAATCGGTTCTCACCTCGATCGAGGAGCGTAATCCCGACCTTGGACTGGCCATTCGGAAAAAGATGTTCGCCTTCGAAGACCTGGTGAATCTCGATTCCTCGGTGCTCCAGCGTGTGCTGCGCGAGGTCGATCTTCGCGACCTGGCTATGGCCCTCAAGACGGCCAGCGACAAGCTCAAGGCCGCGTTGCTCCGTTGCATTTCGCGGCGCGCCGCCGAGACCGTCCAGGAAGAACTCCCTTACAT
>JAMCZD010000294.1 GCA_023473405.1 Candidatus Omnitrophota bacterium | reverse complement strand
TTGCGGATGCGTGTGTTGTTCGTCTGTCAGAAATTCATGTGGACAGCATTGTTTGCACGACCGACGGAGATTTCCGTTTTTTCCGAAAGAATGGCCGCGAGCCGATTTCACTGCTGGCTCCGTTCGCTTCCTGACAATGGAGGTGTCGCGCCAGCGCGTGGCTATCACCAG
The DNA here is from genome assembly GCA_023473405.1 of Candidatus Omnitrophota bacterium. Taxonomy (GTDB): domain Bacteria; phylum Verrucomicrobiota; class Verrucomicrobiia; order Limisphaerales; family UBA1319; genus JAMCZD01. The sequence continues at coordinate 2,682 of JAMCZD010000294.1, read as the reverse complement.
CCGGGGCCGGAGAAAAACCCAGCGGAACGATCATTCAGAAACTCCTTGATGAATTGGCCGTGAGTAAGGCGAAGGCGAATTCAAATATGCCAAAGGCGTAACCCCAGGCTGATTACAGCTGCGGTGTCGCGGGCCCGTCGGCGGCTGCTCCTGGGGGCAGGTGTTCCGGCAGGTCAAGGCGGGCCACGCCGATCCGGTTGTCGGCCATCCCGTAATAAATGTCGAAGCGATTCGGGGAGCCGAGATCGTCGCGACGGTCAATGCCGGTGGGAAACACGACGTTGGCGATGGTTCCGTGCCGTTCCTGCGGCAACTCCGGCGTCAACACCGGCTCCGCCGAACGATAGCGAATCGTGCGCGGATGTTACTTCGAGAGCATCATCACCCCAGCCGAGTAGCAGAGCTGGCGCCCGTCGTTGCCCGGCTCAACCATTTTGCTCACGCCATGGTAAAGAATCAGCCAGCCGTGTTTAGTTAGAATGGGCGGAGTGCCGCCGCCAATTTTTAACTTTTCCCAGGGCGACACCGGAGTTGCCAGCCGATGATGCGAGTTGAACAGGCCGGGACGATGCGGCGCCAGGCCCTTGGGCGGCATCGAGCAATAGGAAATCCAGATGCTTTCATGTTCGCGATCCACAATCCGGGACTCGCCCTGGCAGGCGGTTTCCTCGGGGCGGATGCCGGGAAAAAGTGGACGGTGAAGCAGAGCTAACTGCATCTTCCCGGCGTGATTGGGAATGGCGACGGGGAAAATGCTGGCGTCCTTGTTGTCCACGTGGACGAAATCAATGCCTTGAAAGGGTTCAAAGGTCGCCAGCCCGATCCGCTTCCAGTGGAATAAATCCTCCGACATCGCCAGGGTAATTCGGGGTCCGCTCGAGGTTTTGCGGGTTGAACGCCACCCAGACAAGCGACGATGGCTTCAATCACCCGCTTCGACTCATTGGGGTCTCGGATCCGGATGGACACGACACCGGCTTGTTCGGCTGGAAAATCGTTTCCGCCAGGGAACAACGCATCCCCGATAAAAATCATTTCATCAATAGCAATGCCAAGGATGTCCCGGAGCTTTCGTATCCCGTAGGCTTTATCAATGCCCGGCTTGGTGACGTCAACGGATGTCGTGCCCCCCAGGCGCACGGAAAACTCGGGGATGAGCTTATCAAGGAGACCTTTGATCTTCTTCTTTTCAGATCGAAAACAATGAGTTTTATCATGGATTATGTTCGCGGCAATATCAGCCCACAGAAACTCCGAGGATTCGACCGATTAAAGCGGTTACGACCATGGCGAGGGCGCCGCCAATGGTCACTCGTAACGCGGCCCTTCCCCGTGACGCACCGCCGAGGTGACCACCAAACGCACCGAGAACCGCGAGACTCAACAGCGAGAGCATCGCGATCATCGGAATGCGCAAAGCTGCGGGCGCAACGAGCAGAGCCAAAATTGGGACCGCCGCGAAGGATGCAAAACTCGTGGCCGATATCCATGCTGCTTGCAGCGGGCGCGCAAGGGATTCCTGGTCAATCCCAAGCTCATCGCGCATGTGCGCGCCGAGTCGGTCATGCGCGCTGAGTTGCTCCGCAACTTTCATCGCGAGATCGCTCTCAAGGCCTCGTTTCACATAGATCATCGCCAATTCCTTCAACTCGGCTTCCGGCTCTGACGCCAGTTCGTGTGTTTCAAGCCCAATGTCCGCCTGCTCCGCGTCGCGTTGGGAGCTGACCGAAACATATTCGCCCACGGCCATGGACATCGCACCGGCAACCAGGCCAGCCACGCCAGCGACCAAGATGGCACCCTTCGACGCAGAGGCCGCTGCGACACCAATCATGAGACTCGCGGTTGAGACGATGGCATCGTCGGCTCCGAGCACGGCGGCGCGCAACCAACCAACGCGCCCGCTTCGGTGCATTTCCACTCGGTTCGCAAGAATGATAGGTTTCGTCTTCATGACCAGATACAATTCATGGGTCAGTTGCCTTCCGGCAATGAAATTTCCAACCCCAGCAACTGCTCCGTCCACTGATGAAGCAATTGTCCAATGCTTCGTCCCTTGAGCGGTCCATCGGCGACGCGGCTCGTATGGTCATCGCGGTCGCTCAACAGCCACGCTTCACCGATGGGCCCATCGCCGGGCAGCGGCGCGGTGAGCAGATCGGCCAAACGTCGTCCGCCCCAGAGCCGATACTGATAAATTGGTTCGAAGCGCAGTGGATACAGAGGCGTTTCATCCGTGACATGTCTCTTTGTTGTTATGCTCATTTCCTTTCCATCGCGGCAGTATATTCGCCACGCCGCGCGGCGCGGTTGCATCGGGCACGTTGAAGCAAAGCCTGTTGCGCCGCTTTCACGTTTGCCTCTTTGCCTTGCCAAATCTCCAAAGCCGGTTGCTGGATGGCGCGGGCAAACGAAAAGGCCAACGCCCAAGGCAGCCGCGACTTGAATCTGACATTCATGGCATTCAAACGGGCCGAGGCCAGTTCAGCGGATTGGCCGCCGGACAAAAATGCAATCCCCGGAACCGCAGCGGGGACAGTTCGCCACAGACTTTTCACCGTGATGTTGGCCACCTCGTCCACGGATTCCTGCTTGGGACAGGTCAATCCCGGCAGCACCATATTGGGTTTGAGAACCATCCCTTCCAGCAGCACGCGCTGGGAATTCAGTTGATTGAAAACG
>JAMCZD010000180.1 GCA_023473405.1 Candidatus Omnitrophota bacterium | reverse complement strand
CGCCCCGCCCGCGGTGTAGACCCACTTCTGGCTTCCATCCGCTCTGAAAGCGTACACCGCGCCATTGGTACAGCCTATATAGACCACGCCGTCACGCCCGCTGGACACCGAGGTCCGCGGCACGGACCTTGTGTATCACAATTACTACGACATCGGGGTAGCCATCGGCAGCGGCAAAGGCCTCGTAGTGCCCGTCCTTCGCAACGCGGAAAGGATGAGCTTCGCCGAGATCGAGACGGCCATCGCCGGACTCGCCCAGCGGGCGAAAGACAATCAATTGACGCTGGAAGAACTCGAAGGCGGCACCTTTACCATCAGCAACGGCGGTGTCTATGGCTCGCTGCTGTCGACTCCGCTGGTGAACCCGCCGCAGAGCGGGGTTTTACGTTTGCATGCGATTCAGGACCGTCCGGTTGCATGTGAAGGGAAGGTGGTGGTCCGGCCCATGATGTATGTGGCCCTGACGTATGATCACCGGGTAACCGATGGCCGGGAAGCGGTCTTCTTTCTGAAACGAATTAAAGAAGTGATCGAGAGTCCCGCGCGGATGCTCATCGAGATTTAGGACTTTCCCTTAGATAAGACTAAGACTTTCCCCAGTCCAAAAAACAGGAATGCGCCTAAAGACATTGAGCGCTTTCTGGCTTATCTTGACGGGTCTATCGAGCCTGGAATAGGCCGAGGTTTTAATCAGAACAATCACCTCGCGCGATAATTCCAGGCGAGGTTGCAACTCCCTGGCAGAACCGGCCAGGAACTTTTAATGCTATGGAAAATATCGTTACACAAAAACCAATATCCAACGAAGGGGAAATAGCGCGACTCGCCTACTCGCTTTGGGAAAAGGATGGACGCCAATCAGGTCGCGACATGGAATACTGGCTGGCGGCCGAGCTTCAGCTCCGCGCCGCCTCGGCGGAGCCATCAGTCCAGGCAAAGGCTGCTCACGCCGCGCCCGAAAAAGCGGCTCCCCAGCCCGCTGCGTCCGCGCCGAGCCGGCAACAAACCAAGCCAAGCCGGCGATTCTTGTCCACAGGACCAGCCCAGTAAACGCGATAGTGGCAAAGAATGGCAGGCTGGATTCAAAACGGACCACGTATGATGTGAACTGCCCTGCCGCGCAGGAAGTTCATCTCTGACGCGAGGACGGTCCAAATCCAGCAGAGCGAGGTATTCGAATGCGGATTGCCATGTTTTCCTGGGAGGCGCTGCACGGGATTGCGCTTGGGGGGGTTGCGGCGCATGTAACCGAGCTGGCGGCGGCCCTGCAGCGCCGGGGCAATGATGTTCATGTGTTTACCCGCCCGGGCTCGGGAGGGAGCAACGTGCGCCAGATCGACGGGGTTTGGTATCATTACTGCGCTTACAGCGGGAACCCGAACCTGGTGGATGACATACAACAAATGTGCCGGTCCTTTGTTTGGCATTTCTTCCAAACCGAGGATTATATCGGCCACTTCGACGTGGTGCACGCTCACGACTGGCTGGCTTCCAATAGCATGGTTTGGATCAGACAAGGCCGGCCCGATCACCGCGCCGTGCTCACTATGCATTCGACCGAATGCGGACGTTGCGGCAATAACTTCTGGGGAGGGACTTCAGCCCGAATTCGCGATCACGAGCGCCACGGCACTTTTTGTGCCGACAGGGTCATTGCCGTCAGCGGCGTGCTTAAGGGCGAGCTCATGTGGATGTACAATCTGCCCGACTGGAAATGCTGGATGGTCTATAACGGCGTGCCGGTGAACAAGTATAATGGGTGGATTGATCCGGGCGTCGTCAAGGCCCGATACGGCATCGGCCCGTTAAACCCAATGGTGCTCTTTAGCGGACGATTGTGTTACCAGAAGGGCACTGACTTGCTCCTGGAAGCTATGCCGCATCTCTTGCGGCATCATCCGGCGGCAAGGTGCGTTTTTGTCGGGGACGGACATCTGCGATTGGAGCTTGAGCATCGGGCGCACCAACTTGGGGTGGCCCACGCCACCCGCTTCTTGGGGTATCGCAGTGGCATGGAGTTGGTGGACCTGTACAAGGCAGCCGACGCGGTGTGCCTCCCCAGCCGCAATGAACCCTTCGGAATTACGGTGCTGGAAGCCTGGGCGGCGGGCAAACCCGTCGTCGCCTCCCAAAGCGGCGGCCCCAGCGAGTTCGTCTGGCACAATGTCAACGGCCTGAAAATTTATCCGACGGTGGACTCCGTCGCCTGGGGCTTGAGCAGCCTGTTCACCAATTTCGAGTGGGCGCGTTGGATGGGACGCAACGGCCGGGTGGCGGCGGAAACGGCCTTTACCTGGGACAAGGTCGCCGATCTCACCCAGCAGTGTTACCAGAATTGATGGCAGTAATACTCGCCCGGTAAGGGGGACGCAACACGCCGCGCTCGGTGATGATCCCGGTAATCAATTCGGGCGGGGTCACGTCAAAAGCCGGGTTCCAGCATTGAGTTCCCGACTCGGCAATCAGGACCTGGTTCCACACCCGGCGCACCTCGTCTTCGTGGCGCATCTCGATGGGGATGCCGTCGCCCCGTTCGAGGGACAAATCGAAGGTGGAAAGCGGAGCGGCGACATAAAACGGGACGTGGTGATATTGAGCGACGATGGCTAAACCGTAAGTGCCGATCTTGTTGGCCACCGATCCGTCGGCGGCGATCCGGTCCGCCCCCACAATAACCAGGTCCACCTTTTTCTGCCGCATCAAGGCAGCAGCCATGTTATCGCATATTAGGCGGGACGGAACACCGGCCCGGGCAAGCTCCCACATCGTGAGCCGCGCCCCTTGCAGCACCGGCCGGGTTTCATCGGCGCAAACATGGACTTTTTTGCCCTTCGCATGGGCTCGGAAGATCACC
>JAMCZD010000056.1 GCA_023473405.1 Candidatus Omnitrophota bacterium | reverse complement strand
TGTGCCTGCGCGAGTTGAGCCAAGTCAGCAACGTCCGCATCCGGTTTTGCTGCTCGGCCAGCGCTTCCCCCGTCGAAGAAACTTCGGGCTCGGGCCTCCCCACACACCATCAGATGGTCTTGATGGAAGTCGAGTTGCCCAATGTCTCCGGCGTGGAATGCGTGCAACGGCTCAGGGAACTCTTTCCGGATATGCAAGTGGTCATGCATACCGTATCGGTCCATGACAACACCCCCGCCGACACCTCGGCGCCTTACGATGGCAGCGGCCCATTGGCCTTTTCGGTTGCCGTTCCGGAGGACGAGAGTCTGGCCGGCGGCGACCCCTCCGCCTTCAACGCGTACCCCGGCAAGGAGTCCGGCTCGATGAACGCCAACGACCGCTCCAGCCTCGAATCGGCCCCTCTATCCAAACGCGAGGAGGACATTCTCCGTTACGTGGCCAAGGGCCTGATTAACAAGGAGATCGCCGATGTGCTCGATATCAGCCTCGAAACCGTCCGCAGCCACCTCAAGAATATCTACGAAAAACTCCATGTCCGCTCCCGCACCGAGGCGGTAGTCAAACACTGGCACGACTGAAATTCCCCGCGCGCCGTGCTCCAAGCCCCCCGAACGGGGGATTGTGTTCGAAACCCGCTTTACTGTAATCTAGGATGCTTTGCTGTAAACAATTGCAGTAGAATAAATTATTGATGTTCTGATAGAATTCAGCCTTATGATTGTATTCAGATGTATTAATCAAAAAATGGGCGTTTCCCCCTCACCTTCCCGCATGTTTCAACCCATTATGCGTGCGGTTCCCAAGGCGCTCTGCGCATCCTTGATCGCCTCTTCCATGGCCATTAGCGCCTATGGCCAGGTCGACCGGGTGGCCTTGACCCCGCAGGCGGGGTACACCCTGACCTGGGACGGTAACAACGGCGGTTTCAGCAGTCCGGACCCAGGCGCCGGCCCAACCAACAACGATGCATTGGCCGTCAACGGAACGGTGGCCTTTGGCAGCAGCCAATATGGCACCCCGCACTTCATTGCCAACGTCAATGACGGTTATTATGGCAACGCCTCGAGCTGGATATCCGACTTCACCATACCCGACCCCAACCCATACATCGGGCTCAATTTCAATCGCACCGTCGCTATTCAGAGCATTGCCTGGAGCCGCGACAACGGTGATGACGCGGAAAATACTCCGCCTGGACCTTATGTGGACCGCTGCGTGGGAACCTACACGCTCCAAGTGACCACCGTGGCCAATCCGGGAACAGACACCCAGGAAACCGGCAATGCCGCGACTGGTTGGGCCACGATCGGCACGGTTCAATACAAGGACGGCGCCGACACCATCAACTTCAGCGCCTACCTGCGGCACCGGTTCGATGTCTCCGCCGGAGGTCAGCCAATCTCCGCAACCGGGATACGGATCAAGGTGTCCGATCCCAACACCGACATCGACGAGATCGAGGTCAATCCAGGTCCGGACCCGACGGCGCCGATCACGAATTTCATAGTGATCCAGCCTGCGACCACGTATGCGATCAACTGGGATGGTAACAACGGCAAGTTCAACACCCCCGCCTCGCCGGCGGCGGTTCCCCAGAATCGCGCCTTGGCGGCCAATGGCACGACTGCCTTTGGCAGCAGCGAATTTGGCCAGGGGGTTCACTATATTACCAACGTGATCGATGGCCTTTATGGCAATTCCCATTGTTGGATTTCCGATTTCACCAAACCCGATTCCAATCCTTACGTCGGTTTGAATTTCGGCGGCAGCGTCGATATCAAGACCGTGGCCTGGAGCCGGGATAATGGCGATGACGCCGAAGGTCCTTCGAATCCAAACACAGATCGAGCGGTTGGCCTGTATACGCTGCAAATTACCCAGGTGGAAAATCCCGGCACGAATACCGCCGAGACGGGCGATCCCACCACCGGTTGGGTGACGGTTGGCACCTTTAACTACCGTTCTGCCGGCACTGTATTTGTCCCTTACCTGCGGCATCGGTACGAAGTGTCGAATACCAACGGAACACCCATCACGGCAACCGGTCTGCGCCTCAGGGTTTCCGATCCGAGCATGGCAATCGACGAAATCGAGGTGAATGCCGATGTGATACGCGACTATGACCTGGTCAAAATCACGCCCGAGGCGGGTTACTCGATCAGTTGGGACGGCAACGAGGGTGTCTTCTTCAATTCTTACACCAACGGCGGGTACGCCAACGTTCCAGATAACGACGCCCTGGCCAGCAAAGGTGGAACCGCGTTCGGCAGCTCCGAATTGGCCGATTATGGTCACATCATCGCCAAGGTCGTCAACGGGCTCTACGGCAACGAGCAAAGCTGGATTCCTGGTCCCGGCTTGCCCTCGACCGATACCGATCCTTTCATTGGGGTTAATCTTGGCAAAACCATTATGATCCATAGCATTGCCTGGGGACGCGACAATCGCGGCCAGTATACCGATCGTTCGGACTCCCGAACCTACACGCTCCAGGTCACCACCGTTCTCAATCCCGGCCTGGACACCTACGAGACCGGCGATCCGACTACCGGCTGGGTAACCATCGGCACGGTTCAATATGCCCTCTCGTCACCGCCTGACTTCGTCGCCTCTTACCGCCACCGCTTCGACGTGGCCCAAGGCGGCAACGCCATCGCCGCCACCGGCCTGCGCATTAAAGTGTCGATGAACGATTCCTGCATTGACGAAATCGAAGTCAACCCGGCTGCCACCACCGTCAGCATCCAAACCGAACCGGCGGACATCGTAGCCGCCGAGAGTGGCCCGGTTACTTACAGCGTCAAGGCCGTTGTGGCCGGTGAGCCGAGCCCGGTCTTTTACCAGTGGCAGC
>JAMCZD010000391.1:1875-2829 GCA_023473405.1 Candidatus Omnitrophota bacterium | reverse complement strand
ATAAGCGGTGGTTCGGAAGCTGTTGACATGGTCCCAGCCGTTTTGGGGGTCGTCCTCGATGGCAAAGATGCAGGTGTCCTTCCAGAATACGCTGTGGCTGACGGCTTCGACGATTTGTCCAAAGGCGAGGTCGTTATCGGCTACCTGGGCCGCGGGGGTGGGTGAGCCGGGACGCGTGCCCGAGGTGTGATCGTCGGGGAGGCAGATCAGGATAAGGCTCGGCAATTTGCCATCGCGTTCGAACTGACGGAACTCCTTGATGAATTGCGCGGCGCGGAAGGCATCCGGGACATCCAGATTCCAACCGATGGTTTCGGCATTGATGTAGGGGCCGAGAGAAGGGATGGTGGGGCGGGACCCGATGTGGATCAGGCCGGTTTGATCGACGAAATCGCGGTAATAATCAAGAAAAGTGGGCATGCCTTTCTTGTTGGAATCGGTCCAATGAACAACGCCAATGGTAAATTCGCCGTAATCGCGCAAGCTTTTTCCGTGCGCCAGTGCGTTATCCCAAATGAACCCGGCCGGCGAGTAAGCCAGGGCGTCAATGGCGCCGTCTTCCATGCCGTCCGGGTAACTGCGGGGGAAGCCGGCGAATGATTTTTCCATGTAATCGGTGGCAAAGGCGCTGTCGGACCATTGGTGACCGTCCGCGCTCAAGATTCCGGAGCAATAAATATTGTCCAGGAGCACGAAGTCACGGCAGATTTTGTGTTGATTAGGCGTGACATTCTCGCCAAACACGCAAAGAGCTGGATCGCCGTCGCCTTCCGTCATGTCGCCCAATATCTGGTCATACGTTCGGTTCTCTTTGATCACATAAATGACGTGTTTAAACACCGACGGTTCACCGGGGCGTTCGGGGACCGTCCGGGGAGCAATGCCTTTTCGCGGTTGGAGTTTGGCTGCTTCGAGCGCCGACTGACGGTCATTTTCTTTTACGATGCCGGCAGC
>JAMCZD010000391.1:0-1801 GCA_023473405.1 Candidatus Omnitrophota bacterium | reverse complement strand
GCCGTATTGTTTCCACGAACCGATGCCTTTGATGTTGGCCACGCAAAGAGTATTGCGCCGCCCGTCGCAGGCAATCGCGCCCGGGAACCAGCCGGTAGGAATCAAGCCTCTCAATTGAGAGTGACCGGGTTGGAAGGAGACCACTGCCAGCGCGTTTTGCGTCCCGTTGCAGACATAGACCGTGTTGCCCGAGGGCGCAAAGACCAGGGCATTCGGGCTGGCGCCAAAGAGGTCGTGCCGGCTCCAGCGGACGGGGATGGTCTCGACGACACTGTCTTGGCGGGTATCGATCACGCTGAGGGTATCGCTGCCGGCATTGGCCACCACCAGGTGCCGCCCGACAGGTGACAGGGCCATTCCGGATGAGTGGAGGCCTACGATGATCTCTCGGGTCACCTGGCCGCTCTTTAAATCTATAACGGATACGGAACCTTCGTTGGCAATGAACCGGACCGGGTCCACGCGCACCCGGACACCGAGTCCCGCCAGGCTGGTCACGCTGCCGGCATCGGGCCGGCGTCCGCCCCAATTGCTCACATAAGCCTTGCCGCCCACAAGCACCACCTGGTAGGGCGCGATACCGACATCGAAGGTCCGGAGCGGTTTGCCCGAAGCCGCGTCCATCTCCAGCAGCCGATTGGATAGGTTGAGCACCACGTAAAGGCGTTTGCCGTCCGGCGAGAAAGCCAGGCCGGCGGGAATCTCTCTTTTCCGACTGGCCAGTCCCGTGTCAGGGAGGGGGATCGAGTATAGACTGCTGACCCGGTGGTCCGGCGTTACGCCGAACACCTTGAGGCTGCCGTTGACATTGGACAGGTATATCCGTTTCCCGTCCGGTGAAAAGACCAGCCCGGTGTAACTGACCTGTCCTGCTTTATCCGGTTCGAGTATCTGCGACGATACGCTGCCCGGCGCGGGTTCCTTGGCGCTTTCGGACGGGAATGGGACACGCTCGAGTATGCGGCATGTGGATGGATCGATTATTACCAGCTCGGGCGTCTTGCCCGAGGTTGCCAGCAATCGGCCATCCGGGCTCAGGCATATCACCTGGGGCCGCATGTCCGGCAACTCCACTTGTTGACCCGCCGGGGTCAGGGTTTGGTTTACGGGCAGGACAGCGTACTTGGAAGAGACAGGGCCGACCGGTTGGGCCAGGCTGCTTCCGGCGGTCGATTCCAAATCTCCACCTTGCACTGGGACAGAATGCAAGGCCAGATTGCAAATGACCAAGAGCAAGGGGATGCCGATTCGTGAGCCGAAACGGCGATTAGGTGCCGACGCGTTCGACCGGTCGTCAAAGCGGCCTGAGAGGTAGCCTTTGGTATGTTTCATGCGGTGATTTAAATTTATCCACAGCGCGGTTGCCAAGGCTAAATAAGGGGGGGCGGCAAGGACGAGCGGCGGACCGTCCCACTTGCTTACTTTTCGAGCCAAGTCGAATGAAGATGCGGACGGTTCGGCGGCGACCGCGTTACCGGAGAGTGCAGGGAAGGTCAATCTCCGAAAAAGTCCTGGGGCAGGTATTTGCGAAGCTGGGTCATGACCCAGCCGATTTTAGCCGGGTCGTTGCGAATTCTGGACAGGAGAACCTCGAGGTAGAGCCGGCACGATTCAGCGGTGGGATACTCGGCGTCGGAGGGTACCTGGTCTTGCGGGGCCGAGTATTGTTCCTCCTCACGTTCCAATACCTTCAGTGGGGCTTGGGTATCGGAGCGGCCATTTTGAGATTCGTAGCCACCGAGGAAATATTCCGGGGGACAACCTATTTTTTCGCAAATATTGCGTAATTGATTCGGCCAAG
>JAMCZD010000527.1 GCA_023473405.1 Candidatus Omnitrophota bacterium | reverse complement strand
CGATGGTGGGGCGGCGGCGTGCCCGAGCGACCCTCTTTCTACGAGCTGTGCGATGAGTTGGGCCTATTGATTTACCAGGATTTTCCGCTCGCCAACGACAACTTCGACAACGAACCGATGCTGGGTTTGCTGCGGAAGGAAGGGGCGGATTTCTTTCGACGTTGGCGGAATCACCCGTGCATCCTGGCGTGGAATGGCGGCAATGAATGGTTCACCCCCAAGGCCAATGCGATCATCGAGGGTATCGCCAAAGAAGAAGACCCGACCCGCGCCTATTTCCACCCCTGCGGGACGCAACCCGGTGAAACACACGGGCCATACAACTACGTCGCCGAAAACCATTATCGCCGGATGAACGCTTTTACGTTCCAGGCATATACCGAGTTTGGCTGCGCGGCCATGGCCAACCTGGCCACTTTACGGGGCATCATTCCCGCGGCGGACCTGGGCTTATTCGACGCGGCGGTCCTGGGCCAGACGCATCCCGCCACCGATGTTCCGGGCCGCAAGGCGGTTTATGATTGTGAAGGTGCGTCATGGCGGTTCCATAACCGCTGGTGGATGCTGCCAAGCGCCGGTTCAAATTCGTATCACGGTTTCTCGACGCCTCCATCCTCGAGTCTATTCGGCAAAATAGAACATTTGGACCAATACGTTGCCGCCTCGCAGTTCCTTAGCGGTGAAGGTCTGCGCTACTCGATCGAAGAACTCCGGCGCCGGATGTTTCATTCGAGCGCCACGTTTGTCTGGCAGTTCAACGAAACCTGGCCCAATGCCGCCGGCAACGCCACCGTCGATTGGTTTGGCCGCCCGCGGATCACCCATTTCTTCGTCACGCGCGCCTATGAACCGGTCCATGCCTCGTTGCGGTACGATCGAATTCATTGGCGGCCGGGCGACACGCTCCGAGCCGAGCTCTGGGCGACCAGCGATCTCGAGGAAGAGCTGCCAGGGATGGAGATTCGCTGGGAGATATTCGACGGCTCAGGCAAGCGAGTAGCCCAAGGCGGTCAACGCCAGTCGTTGGCAGCCGAGGCATCGGCCAGGATTCAGAACATCGAGTACCCGATACCGTCCGATGGCGATTCGTTTCTCCTGGTTCTATGCTCGATACGTGACCCGGTTTCCGGGAAGTTGTGGTCGCAAAACGATTACTTGTTTGGCGCGCACGCCTCGACACCGCACTACTTCTCGCCGTTGCTTAAGGCGTCGCGAACCAGCCTCGAGGTGTCAGTTCTGCACGCGGCGGAAAACAGCGCCGTCGTGCGCGTCCGGAACAATGGGCCTGGACCGGCGTTGTTTTGCCGACTTGATTTGTATTCGCCCGGCGATGTGGCGGTAACCTACAGCGACAACGCCTTTTGTCTGCCGCCTCTTGGGCAAAGGACAGTGCGCATAACCACTCATTCGCTCGGAAAGCGCCGCTGGAAACCCGATTTTACACGCATTATTGCCTCGGCCTGGAATAGTCCGTCCTCAAGCGCCAAATGACGTGAGAATCGAAGGTGATTATTATCCGCTTTGGAGCGCGGATTCATTCATCCGCGCGTGTCAATGCAAGATCGTTAACACCTTTTTGCCGCGGAGTTTTGGCAAGCACTCTTGGCGCGCGCGCGGATGAAGGCATCCGCGCTCCCAGGGGCGGGCCAGCGTGAATGTTGACTTGGGGATGCGGCTTGTTAACGTTAGTCTAAATCGTATGGCCAGAGATACACTAGCCAAACTCAAGAGACTCCACGCCAGGGCACAGGCCTTTTTGGAGGAGAAGGGGATCGAGCTCCAGGAAGAGTGGCAGCTTTCGCCGGTGCACAAGTTTGCCCATTTCTGGTTGTTGGTGGTGAGGAGCTTTCTCCAAAACCGCTGTGCGGTGCGCGCCTCTGCGCTTGCCTATACCACCTTGTTGGGGCTCATCCCGCTTCTTGCGGTGGTCATCAGCGTGTCGACCGGGTTGCTCAAAGCCCAGGGTGAAAAGCCGGTCCAGGAGTTTTTGGACAAGCTGGTTTCCAATGTGGCGCCGCAATTGAACCTGGTAACGCGGACCAACCAGATCTCGAAGGCGGAGCATCCCGGTGAAAAGGAAGGCTCCTTGCAAGCCCGCCAGGTAGTGGTGCGGCGCATAACCGAGTATATCAGCAATATCCGGAGCGGGGCCTTGGGCGCTTCGGGAATTGTCTCCCTGATCCTTGTGGCTATTCTTTTGCTTAGCAATATCGAGCAGACTTTCAATGATATTTGGGGCGCGCCGCGCGGTCGCGGTTATTTTACGCGAACGGTCTATTACTGGGCGGCCATCACCTTGGGACCATTGATCCTCCTGGTTGCGATTGGGCTTACCTCCGGACCACACATCGAGACCACCAAGCGGTTCCTGGTGGCTATGCCGATCATCGGGAAATGGCTGCTGGCCATGCTGCCCTTTTTGCTGTTGATCTGCGGTTTCGCGCTCTTCTACGGCCTCATGCCCAACACGCGTGTGGACTGGCGCGCGGCGTTGGTGGGGGGAGCCGTTGGGGGCGGTCTCTGGCAAATGAACAGCATGTTCAGCGTGATCTACGTTTCGCGGGTGGTGACCTACAGCAAGATATACGGCAGCTTGAGCATGGTGCCGGTATTCCTGATTGGCCTGTATTTTTCCTGGCTGATAATGCTGTTCGGAGCCCAGGTGGCTTATGCCTTTCAAAACCGGAAGGCTTATGCGCAGCAAATACAAGCCGGCAACATCCATCAAAGCGGACGCGAATTCATCGCTTTGCGCCTGATGACCGGGATAGCCCATCGATTTTACCGCGGTGAGAAGTCGCTGACGGCCTCGGAAATGGGAGCCCACCTGGGCATCACCTCGCACCTGATTGGCGAGGTGCTCCACAACCTGGCCAGAGCGGGTCTATTAATCGAGGTCGCCGGCACGGAAACGGCATACGCCCCCGCCAAGCCCTTGGACCACATTACCTGTCAGGAAATCCTGCAGGCAATCCGATGCGGACACGGCACCGATTTGCCCACCCGCGACGAACCGGCCCGCAAAGTGGTTCGCGAACAATTGGACCAAATCCGGCGAGCCGAGGAAGATGTGGCCGGCGCGGTAACGCTGCAGGCATTGGTCGAGCGATTATCTTGATTGGAGTCGAGCGAATCGAGCGAATCGAGGCTTGGCAGCGGGGGGATTTCCACTTAATTTGAGCCGGTGATCGCGTTGTTACGATTGGTTGGGACCGTCAATGCAGCGTTATGGTTTGGGGGAACCCTCTTTTTCACCCTGATCCTCGGGCCAGCCTTTTTTTCCGATATGCTGACCTTGTTTGGCTGGCCCAAGACAGGGATGCTGGCCAGATATTACGCGGGTGCGGTGGCACAAATGATGATTGAACGTTATTTTATAATACAGTATTGCTGTGGTGCGATTGCCCTGGCGCACCTGGCGGTCGAGCGGCTCTACACCGGGAGGGTGTTGCGGCGATCAACGCTCTATTTGGTGGTGGGTCTGTTCGGGCTGGGGCTGGCGGGCGGTCTTTGGCTGCAACCCCGGATGCGGCAGCTACACCAAACCATGTACGGTTTATCGGGCCCGGTGACCCCCGCGCAGGCAGAGCAGGCGCGCAGGGCTTTTGGCATATGGCACGGCATATCGCAGAGCGCCAACTTGGTTTCGCTGGCCGGTTTGGTCATATATTTATGGCAAGTGACTCGGCCCGGCGGCGCGCAACGACCGGGAGGCCGAACAAAATTTGGCTTAGAATGAATTCGGTGTTTGACAAAACGGCGAGATTGCCGAACAAGTGATATAGTGTTTAGGGTGCCAAAAGTGCCCTATGGAAAAGTGTATGATTTCTAACGAACGTCCATCTCCTTATGGCCAGCACCCTTATGCCGGCTCGGCCCCCAAGCCGAGCGTGGCTGAGGAAACCATCAAGACCGAAAAAGTCCAGATCGAGCGAAAAACTTTCGTTTTCACCCTTAAGGAAAATCCCCGAGGGCGCTTTTTGCGAATCACCGAAGACGTCAACGGAAGGCGTGATGCCATCATTGTTCCGGCGACGGGTCTGGAGGATTTCAAGAAAGTGCTTGATGAAATGATCAAGGCTTCGGCCGAAACTCCTCCCAAGGCTAATCCATAAGCGATACCCGCAATTCGCGGGTTTGCAGGTTATTCCATCGGCACCGAGACGGGGATGGTCTGTCCCTTGTCATGGCAGAAGGTCGTGTTGAAGGGGCTTCAGCCGCGGGGCATCGCCCCAGAGACCTTCGAGATCGTAATGCTGTCGAGTCTCGGCTCGCATGACATGCACGATCACATCCTGGAAGTCCAACACCACCCAGGAGCTCTTAAAGACGCCGTCAACGGCTCGAGGACGCAGCCCGTGCTGGGTCTGGAGATTCTCGACGATCCCTTCGACGACCGCCCGCAAGTGGGGTTCGCTGGTGCCGGTGGCGATGATGAAATAATCGGCTATCGAGGTCAGCTTGCGCACATCCAATATTACCAAGGCCTCAGCCTTCTTGGTGTCCGCAAGCTCCACGCACAGCCGAACCAGTTGTCGTGAATCCATTGCTAAAAAGATGCCTAAATTGGCATCAAAGATAAAGCCGATTGTTTTGGATCGCCTCCGCGACCGCCGGTGGCACCAGGGAGTCAATCGCCTGCCCGGCGCGAATCCGTTCGCGAATCTGCGATGAGGATATTCTAAGGGGAAAGCCACGCAATGCCCGGATGCGAAATGGCGGCGGCAACAGAGTAATAACCTCGCCCGGACGCGGGATTACCACAAACTGCAG
This sequence comes from Candidatus Omnitrophota bacterium, assembly GCA_023473405.1. Taxonomy (GTDB): domain Bacteria; phylum Verrucomicrobiota; class Verrucomicrobiia; order Limisphaerales; family UBA1319; genus JAMCZD01. The sequence goes on along the minus strand of JAMCZD010000527.1, from coordinate 10,373 downwards.
CAACCGGGCCAATTCCTCAGCCTCGCGCCAGTGAGGCAATTGCGGGACGTGATCGGCGCCTATCAAATAAAAAAATTCGCCCCCGGGCATACGGCGGCAATAATCGCGAACGGTGTCGATGGTGTAAGAAATCCCGCCCCGGTCCATTTCCTGCTCGTCAATCTCGTATGCGGTTTGACCGGCCAGGGCCAGACGCAAGAGCCGCAACCGCTCCCGAGCCGGCGCGGGCATGTTGCCCAATTTGAAGGGCGACTTGGCGGCGGGAATAAAGAAGAGCCGCGTCAATCCCAATTCTTCACGAGCGGCCTGCGCGATCAGCAAATGCCCCAGATGCACCGGGTCAAACGAGCCGCCGAATAAGCCGATTCGCGCCTTGGAATTGTCCATTTGAGACTTCAAATCTGATTTCGGAGCCAGGCCCATTCTTGAACCTTGAAAGTGCCCCATTTTCGATTGGGCATGGATTGTTCGCTCGATGTTCGCCGTTGAAAGAGCCTCAATCTCCTCCTCAGCAACATCGGTTTATCCCGGAAAACCGTTTCTCCGCAACCTCGAGGTAAATCCTCTGGGACGACGTCAACCCTGTCCGAGCCACGCAACGGCAATGGCCCGGCTCGAGGGCTGCATCCTCGAGCAGCCGGCCATGGGTATGAGCCGGATCGAGGTCCCCAACCGGCATGGCCGCAGCCTGTTGCGCCCGGTCCATCGCGGCCTCGCCGGACAGCTCTCGCGCCAAGCCGAAGGCCAGGGCCAGCAAATTGAACCAACGGATCGGCTTTTCGACCGCCAGCGCGTAATCGGGCAGCCATACCGGTTCGGTCTCATGCAATTTGGCCAATCGATGGCGCGCTAACAAAAGAATCCACTCCCGCACGCTCAAGAGCACAATCGAAACCACCAGCACCAGAAACACCCCCGCCACCACTGCATCCAGGACTTGGTTGAAATACAGCGCGCTATTCTCAGTCGCGGCTTTCCTGGCTTGCCGGTAGGCATCCGTGTTCAGCGCCCATTCGGTTGCGGACTCTTTTTGTTGATCAATCGGTGAACGGCTGAGGCCGAGTTGCGTCTGCTCCGCCAGGACCATTTGCACCGCTTGCTCGAGTTCAATCCCTTTCTCCTTTAGCTCTCGAGCCTGGGCCATGAACCCGATGCGCGGGTCGTCGGCGAATATCTTTGCCAGCCCGGCACTCGTGGTTACCGCCAGCAACCACGCCAACGGCACCAGGGTGACCAACACCAGGACCGGACGCCCCCTGAGCGGTTGATGGATTAGTGCATCCAGCCTGGTTGCTTGCGTTCCCAGTTCCGAGGTTTGACTATTGAATTCACCTCCGCGACCGCTCATCCCCGACCTCTGACCACTGACTTCTGCCCACTGACCACTGCCGTTCAATTGCATCTTCAGGATTACCGTGGTTGCCAGGGCCAAGGCGACCACTGCCAGGAGCTGGTTGGCGATGCCGAAGAGCGGCCAGAGCGAATTCACGCCGCCCAAGGGGTCTCTTACGCCCTGGATCAGGAAATAGCCCCAGCTAACCACCATGAGGAAGCTCGCCAAGAGATTCGATCCGAACCGGCGCGTCTCGCCCAGCGGTTTCCAAATCTGGCCCAGGGCATCTTGCAAGAGGTATCGTCCCACCCGCGTGCCGGCATCGAGAGTAGTCAGGATAAACAGTGCCTCGAACATGATGGCGAAGTGATACCAAAGGTCCAGTCCGCGTCCGTTGACGAACCGGGAGAAAATCTGGGCCATTCCCACCGCCAGGGTAGCCGCCCCGCCCGTGCGGCCAAAGAGCGTGTGCTCGCCGACTGTTTGCGCCAGGCCCTCCATCTGGCTGGTTGACACTTGAAACCCGAACCGATTGACCTGGGCGACTGTATCGGCGGGGGCGCCTTTCATATTCATGCTCAAGTAAACGCCCGGTTCGAGCGTACAGGCCGCAATCAGGGCCATGATAGCCACCAGCGACTCGAAGCACATCGCGCCGTAACCAATAAATCGCGAATAACTCTCGCGTGTGATCAGCTTGGGCGTAGTGCCGCTGGCGATGAGGGTGTGAAAACCCGAGATAGCTCCGCAGGCAATCGTGATGAAGCAAAACGGGAATAGCTTGCCGGCCACCACCGGACCGGACCCGTCAATGAACCGGCTCAAAGGCGCCATCTTCAAATCGGGCAACACCAGGAAGATTCCCAGGGCCAATGCCAGAATGGTCCCCAGTTTCATAAAGGTGCTCAAATAATCACGCGGCGCCAGCAACAGCCAGACCGGGAGCACGCTGGCCGCCAATCCATATGCCAGGATCAACCAAGCCAGCGGTTCCGCCCCCAGCGTGAACCGGCTCGACCATGCCGCGTCGCTGTAGATCAGTTTGCCGCCCCATACCGCCAGCAAGAGCAGCGACACGCCGATGGCGGTCGCTTCCAACACCTTCCCCACCCGCCAGAAGCGCAGATAACCGCCCATGAACATTGCAATTGGGATCGTTGCCCCGACGGTAAATACTCCCCAGGGGCTCTCGGCCAGCGCCTTTACCACCACCAATGCCAGCACCGCCAATAGTATGGTCATGATCGCCAGTATCGCCAAAAGCGCCACAAATCCGGCCGTCGAATTCAGCTCTTCCTTGACCATTTGCCCCAGCGATTTCCCGTTCCGCCGCATGGAACAAAACAGAATCACAAAGTCCTGCACCGCCCCGCCCAGCACTACCCCAATAAGTATCCACAAAGTGCCCGGCAAATACCCAAACTGCGCCGCCAGCACCGGCCCCACCAATGGGCCCGGACCCGCTATCGCCGCAAAATGATGCCCGAAAACGATCCAACGGTTGGTCCGGACAAAATCCCTGCCGTCATCGTGGACCTCGCACGGCGTCGCCCGGCGGTCGTCAACGGCCAGAATCCGCGCCGCAATCCACTTCGAGTAGAACCGATAACCGATGGCGTAAGTGCACAAGGCCGCTGTCAGAATATAAACTGAGTTGATGGGTTCCTTGCGATTCCAAGCCAGAACAAAATAGGCGATTGCGCCGGCAAGTGAAACCGCGAACCACACCAGGCCTTTCAGGAAGTATCTCATGCACAATTTCATTTACATCAATTTCGGATTTGGGGAATCAAAAAATGCCTCCGGGCCGCACCAGGGTGTGAGACAAAACGTGGATGGACGCTCCGAAAGGCGATTGAAATGCTTTCGAGCCAAGCTCGTGCCATAGTTCGAGCCAGGTCCGCGGCGTCCTTTTTTATTTCTTGGCTTTTCCGAGAGGCATATTATAAATTAGCTGCGTTTGCCCGGTCTAGCCATAGTCTGTTTAGTGCCCTAACCAAGCGCGTTTCCCGGCTGGAACGGGTCGGAGCCAAAAAAATGGATAACAAGCTGAGCGTGCCGGATTCCGGCGAGAAGGAAAGTTTCATTGTTTGCCGCAATAGCCAGGGCATCGAGGTCCGCGCCACTCCATTGCGCTTGAGCCGCTTTGCCGCCGCTTTCGAAGTTTACAATCCATATAGCATCCTCCAATTGTCCGAGGTGCTAAGCGATTTCAAGATCATCATGAACGACCGGATGGTCTATTCCGGACGCGGCGTGGTAAGCAGCCTGGTAAACACCGGCCTGGTCCTGGTCTGCGAAGCTACTCTGGACGAGTCCTGGCTGGACGTGGACCTGTTTGCGCCGGTGAACCGCGGCGACCGATTGCAGGCCGAGTTCAGGGACTTTATCCGTGAATGGGGCAAGATACAGACGGTGGCGCCCGAGTTCAAAGTGGTGGTGGCGGACATGCAGAGCTTGCTCGTGGACTTGAAGCGGTGGATGGAACAGGTGGAACTGAGCATCCGGTCTCAACCCGCCGGCGACCGCATCGACGCGGAAAAGGAGGTAGTCAAAAACCTGCGAGAGCCGTTTTTGCCGTTGCTCAGCCCGGTCTTTGGCCGGTTCGAGGAAATCTGCGAAACAATCGTCGAAGAGCTGCGGCCGGCTCACCGGACCTACGTCAAGCGCCAACTGCACCCGGTCGTTTTGTGCGCCCCGTTTTGCTACCGGGCCTATCGAAAGCCGCTGGGCTACGCCGGGGACTACGAGATGGTGAACATGATGCTGCGCGACCCGATGGAAGGCAGTTCGTTGTTCGCCAAAATCCTGAACCTGTTTTTCCTGAACACTCCGCCGGTGACCGCCCATCGCAACCGAATCAGCTACTTGACCGAAGTATTGCGCGAGGAAACCACCCGAGTGGCCAACCGCGGTCGCCCGGCGCGCATTTTCAATCTCGGCTGCGGCCCCGCCCAGGAGATTCAGCGATTCCTCCAACTGGGGTCCATTGCCGACCAGGCGGAGTTCCACTTGCTCGATTTCAACGACGAGACCCTCCAGTTCACCGGCCAAACCCTTGAACAGCTAAAACGGCAGCTCGGACGCGCTACTCCAGTACGGATGATCAAGAAATCGGTCCATCAAATCCTTAAAGAAGCCTCCAAACCCAATCCCGATATGCCGGTTGGAAGCTTCGACCTGGTCTATTGCGCCGGTTTGTTCGACTACTTGTCGGACCGCATCTGCAAACGTCTGATGGATATTTTTTACGAGCTGGTAGCCCCCGGCGGCCTCCTGGTAGCCACCAACGTCGATAGCTCGAATCCGTCACGGAACTGGATGGAATACGTGGTGGAATGGCACTTGGTATACCGTGACAAGAAATTGCTGACCTCCTTGATACCGGAATCGGCTACTCCGGACATGGTAACCATCAAGGCCGAGGCGCTGGGAGTCAATATCTTCGTTGAAGTGCGCAAGCCTGAACATGCCTGATCAATCGAACAATCCATCCGCCGCGCTGCAGCGGGCCTTTGCAGACTATGAACGCGAAGTGGCGCTTCAGAACTATAAGGTGGGTTGTTTCCTAGGCATTGTGTTCATGCCGGCCGGTTCTTTCCTGGATTACTTTGTCTACCCGCCGCACACGGTGTTTTTCCTGTGGCTGCGTATTTGGTGTTCACTGCTGCTGGGCTGCGTCTGGGTGTTGTTGCTGACGGCCTGGGGCCGGAAGCACTACCGCACGCTCGGGTTGGTCGAAGTTTCCCTGCCGCTCTTTTTCATGTCGGGCATGATTTACATTACCGAGGGGCCGAGCTCGCCCTATTACGCGGGGCTGAACCTGGTGCTTCTCGGGGCGGGCCTGGTGTTGCGGTGGACGTTGCAGGACAGCATAGCCGTCATACTGATGGCCATGGGCATGTATCTGTTGGTCTGTTGGGCTTATGGCCAGGGGCAAATCCCCCGCCTTTTTTTCAATAATCTCTATTTCCTATTCGTTACCGGCGTGTTCATCATCACCGGCAACTACTTCTACAGCCGGATGCGGTTCCGCGAATTCGCCTTGCGATTTGAATTGGACCAAAACCGGCAGAAACTCGAGGAAAGCAATCGCAAACTGGTCGAGCTGGACCGGGTCAAGAGCCGGTTTTTTGCCAACATCAGCCATGAGCTTCGCACCCCTCTCACCCTTTTGCTGGCGCCCCTGGAGACACTGCTCCACTCCAAAAAACATACATCGAGCGGCGAAACGTCCGATCTACTGAACACCATGAACGCCAACGGCATGCGCCTGCTCAAACTCATTAACGATTTGCTCGACCTCGTCCGGCTCGAGTCAGGCAAAATGGATGTTCGGCTCGAACCGGTGGCCGGCGGGGAGTTCGTCCGGGGGCTGGGCAACGCCGTTCGCCAGGTCGCCGAAGACAAGCGCCTCAGCCTTACCACCAATGTAAACCACGGGGTGGGAACCTTTTTGGCCGACCGCGACAAGCTGGAAAAGATCGTGCTAAACCTCCTGTTCAACGCCGTAAAATTTACTCCGTCCGGCGGGTCAGTCGAGCTGCGCGCCGAGAGACAGAAGAATCTGTTGGTGCTGCAGGTGCAGGACACCGGCATGGGCATCTCGGAGGAACAACTGCCGTTTCTCTTCAAACGATTCTGGCAGGCCGATTCCTCCGCCCGCCGAAAATACCAAGGAACAGGCATAGGCTTGGCCCTGGTCAAGGAATTGGTGGAGATACACGGCGGAACTGTCTCCGTCGCCAGCCGCCTGGGGAAGGGAACTACTTTCACCGTCCAGTTGCCTTACCTCGAGCCCCAGGATAAGGCGCAGGTTACCCTGGCGCCCGAATTGATCGCCCCGAAAAACCAAACCGCCGAGGTTGCCTCCCCCAGCTCGACTTCTTACTCGCAGGAATGGCTGTCCAACCTATACCGGCGCGCGGAGCTGTTTCCTTCCTTGTCACCGTTGCGGGAAACCTTGCGCCAGGAAGACGTAAGCTTGCATAACCGCCTCCCCAAGGTCCTGATTGCGGACGACGAGCCCGATATGCTGCGTTTTTTGAACTCGCAATTGAGCGGCCAATTCCAGGTCCTGGAAGCAGTCGACGGCCAGCAAGCGGTGGAAAAGGCCCGGCAGTTCCTGCCCGACCTCATCCTTTGCGACATGATGATGCCCGAAAAAGACGGCATGGCGGTCTGCCGCGAACTGCGCGAGCAAATAGCCACCAAGAATATCCCGTTCGTCCTGCTGACCGCCCGCGCCGACGAGGAAACCAAGCTCTCCGCCCTTTCCGCCGGCGCCAGCGACTTCATCAGCAAACCGTTCTCTACAACCGAACTTCACGTGCGCCTAAAGAACTTGGTCGAGTCCCACCAATTGCAGCGCCAATTGGCCCGGCAAAACCAAATCCTCGAAGCCACCCTCGAACAGCTCAAAGAAACCGAAACTCAACTGGTCCAATCCGAGAAGCTGGCCTCTTTGGGCCGGTTGAGCGCGGGTATCATTCACGAAATCAATAACCCCCTCAATTACATCAAGAACGGATTGTTTTTCTTGAAAAACAAGCTTAAGACACTGCCTGTCGATCAAGTGGCCGATTACGAAGAAGTCCTTGGCGACGTGCAGGATGGGGTCGAACGCGTCAAAACCATCGTTTCAGACCTGCGCACCTTTACCCATCCCAACTCCGAACAACTCGAACCGGTCAAGCTCGAGCAGGCGGTCGAAGCCGCCCTGCGCTTCCTGAGTCACGAGTGGAAGGACAAGGTGCGGATCGAACGGCGGATTCCACCCGACCAGACCATCACCGGGAATCCCAACCGCATGATCCAGGTCCTGATCAACTTGCTCCAGAACTCCCTGGATGCCCTGCGCAAGAAGTCCTTCGATCAGGAACAGCCAACCATCGAGATCGAGGGCCGACAGGAGGCCGGACTGAACAAGCTTATCATCAGGGACAACGGCGAAGGCATCTCGCGAGAACATTTGGACAAGGTTTTTGATCCGTTCTTCACTACCAAGGATGTCGGCGAAGGCATGGGCCTCGGGTTGAGCATCTGCTACCGCATCATCCAGGAGCATGGCGGTAAAATCTCCGTCCGAAGTGAGCCAGGTAAATATTGTGAATTTTCCTTGGCATTTCCAGGAAAGGTGTAATTATCACAAAACAACCGGCAGTGCGGCGTTATGCAAAGTTATTACGATTACAAAAAATACGCTATCCTCTACGTGGACGATGAGGAGATGTCCCTCAAGTATTTCCTCCGTAATTATGGCGATATGTTTCGCGTGTTTACCGCCAACAACGCTCAGCTTGGTTTTGAACTCATGCAGGCGCATGCGGATCAGATCGGGATGCTGATCACCGACCAGCGTATGCCCGGCGAAAAGGGGGTTCAATTGCTGGAAAAGGCGCGCCAGCTCCGCCCGCGCATCGTGCGCATCCTGGTCACCGCGTATTCGGACATCAGGGCGGCAATCCAGGCGGTCAACACCGGCGCCATTTACAAATACATCAACAAACCTTGGGACCCCGACGAACTGGAAAGCATCCTGAGACGCGGCCTGGAATTCTTCATCGTTCTGCGGGAGCGGGATCAATTGCTCAGGGAGAAGATGTCGGTTCTGCACAACCTGATGATCACCGATCGCATCATCAGCCTGGGCGTCCTTGCCGCCGGTCTCGGGCATTACGTCAGGAACTCGCTGGTGGCAGTCCGCACCTTCCTCGACCTGGCCCCGTCGAAGTTGGTCCAGGAAAACATCAACCTGGATGAGATGCGGAATCCATACTTCTGGAAAGAGTTCTATATTCAAGTCCAGGCCCAGGTGGAACGGATCATTCAGTTGCTCAATGACATGGGCGCCGCATCGAACAACGTCTCCTTCAATTTCACCGAGCAAGTCAAACTGGACGCCGTCCTCAGCCAGGCCTTCCAGCAAATGTCTCCCCAGTTGGCCGAGAAGAATATCACTATCGACAATCAAGTGCCCGATAACTTGCCTCCGATGACGGTCGACCGCCCCAAGTTCTCCCGGCTGTTCGAGTTCCTGCTCAAGGACGAGACCGTCAGCCTGCCCCCCGGCAGCCGAATCACCTTCCGCATCCGCTCGGTGCCGTCCGTGTCCGAACCCGATGGCGCCATTCAATTGGAGGTTCAGGACAACGGACCGGGTCTGCCCCAGGAGGCCTTGCGCTCGATCTTTGACCCGTTTTACCTGCGCGGGAACAACCCGCAGGAGTTCGGCATTTACCTGATGGCCTGCTACTTTATCGTGTATCATCATGGCGGAAGCATCGAGGTGCGAAGCGAGGCGGGCAAAGGCGTTGCCTTTCTCTTTACCCTGCCTCTAAAACCCATACCCCACCGGTTCAAAGACACCTGCGATGATTTCCTGGCCAAGGTGGTGCTCAATGACGCCCTTTGGGAAAAGCTCCTTTCCGGAGCTTGATGGGGCAAGCGCCCGGCGGCATAAACCCGGTGTTTTTTGTGAAATTTGTCTATGCAAACCACAGACAACATTGAAACAGCAATAGTGCTCCCGAGCCTATCCGATTCCCATGAGCGGCAGCGGACCCTGCTGATAGTGGATGACGAGGAAGGCCCGCGACTGTCCCTGCGCTTCATTTTCGAGGATGACTACCGCATCCTGCTGGCCGAGGACGGCCCCGAGGCGATTGAATTAGCCCGGGAAGGCACTGTCGATGCCGCGGTGCTGGACATCCGCATGCTCAAAATGTCGGGGATCGAACTGCTCAAACGCCTCAAGGCCATGGACCCCGATATCCAGGTGATCATGCTCACGGCCTACGAGTCCCTGGAATCTGTCCGCCAAGCCCTCCATTTTGGCGCCTGTGAATATCTCAACAAACCGTTCGACACCGCGTCCATGCGCGCCGCAGTTGCGACGGCGATGGAACGTCGCGCCATCGCCGACGAAATCCGCGCCAACAGCCAAAAGATCGATAAGTTGAGGACGGAGATTCGGAATCAGCAGATGCAATTGGAAATGTTGCGAACCCAAAGCGAGATTTACGCCAGCGTCATCCACGACATTAACAGTCCGCTGACGGTCATTTTGGGCTTCGTCGCCTTGATCGATCATCACTTGGCAAGAGTGACCCGGATGGAAGAAAACGACGTGGCTTCCGTGAAAGACCGGCTCACTCAAATATCCAACCAGGTCAAGAATTGCATCGAGATTTCCCGCCGCTATTTGCGATTCCTCAAACCCACCCCAACCGAAAAATCAACGGTTGCAATCAACCAAATCCTCTCCGATCTGGGCCACCTCTTGCGCGTCCATCCCGCCGCGCGCCACCATCAGCTCGTCATCCGGTCGTTGCCGTCCGACATGCAGGTCCAGATCAACGGGACCGAGCTAATGCAAATCCTTCTGAATTTGGCCATCAACGCCTGCCAATGCTCGGAAAAACCACATCAAGTCCACGTCAAGGCCAGCCAGCTCGCCGCCCCGTTGTCTCTATCCCAGTTTGTGGACGGTCCCCGCGATCTTTTTCTTAACCGCGACGGCTTGCGCAACACCCCGCCTCTCCTCGCCCTGTCCGTCGAGGATGACGGGCCGGGGATTCCTCCCGAGGCCGTTCCCCAGGTTTTCGAACCGTTCTTCACCACCAAACAGGACTGCCAGGGGGCCGGGCTCGGCCTGTCCATTGTCTCGCGTTTGACGAAGAAGGCGGCCGGCGGCATCCAGCCCCATACCAAACCGGGAGCCGGCACTCGATTTACCCTCTATTTGCCCGCCGTGGTCGCGGAGCCCATTTCCTCCGAAATGGCTCCTGAATCTCCTTGAAGGAATTCATCCGGCCTGCGTCTAATGGCTAAGTTATTATGAAAAGACTAACGAATAAGATCGCGGTCGTCGGTGCGCTCGCCATGGCTTGCGCCAGCACTCAAGCCCAGATCATTACCTCCGAAGGCATCGGCGGCGCCGCCGTCGGCGGAATCATCGGGGGCGTCATTGGCCACAACCAAGGCCGCGGACACACTGCTGAGGGAGCCGCCATCGGCGCTGGAGTCGGTCTTCTCTTGG
>JAMCZD010000450.1 GCA_023473405.1 Candidatus Omnitrophota bacterium | reverse complement strand
CTAGCCTGGCGGTCCACGCCTTTCTGCCCAAACCGTTCAATAAAGAGATGTTGCTTCTGTTCCTCAGGCAAGCGATCGAGGCCAAATAGCAGTCAGCAGCCCTGGCGACTCAAAATACGCCATGAGCTACGGAAATGAAACGGCGCCCAGAACGTTACTGAGTTGGCGCGCCCAGGCCTCCGCTTCGGGTGGATCCGGATCGAAGGGATTGAGCAGGTTCAGCGAATTCAGTCCTTCCACATCGATGACTTCCCAATCAACGAAGTAGCGGACGGTTTTGTTTCTGAGCAGCCGCATGAATCGCGATCGCGCCTGGGCGCGCGTGTTGACGGGAGGCTGCCAGCTTGCCTTTACCACGTCGTCCGCGGAAACCGTCCATTCGGACGGTGTCCGTTCCAGAGCGAGACCTAGGCTGCGCGCCGGGTCAATATTGTGAAATTCGAGACTCTGGGATTTGAGCCAAGGGTCGTTCCACGATACTTTTTCCGAGGCGATGAATTGCTGGAACAGCCAGCGTTTGGTGATCCAATCGACGCGTCCGATCAGTGCATCCGGGCGTTTGGCCAGGTCGATGAGCGTATTCTTCCAAATATTGAGCAACACGTTCGTTTCGGCGTCGCGCCCCTGAAACTCGCTGCGCGCCATTTCGTAGTACTCGAGCAACAACTCAACCGCATCCATTTGCCGCCGATCGGCAAGCATGACCAGCCATGGTCCGTCGGGTTGATGCGATAGGCTGCGGAAGGTCATCACCGAGTCGGCCAGGACGATCTTGGGCAGGTGACCCAATTCGAGCAGGTCGAGCACGAGTGCCGTGGTGCCGACCTTGAGCAGCAGTGAGGTGGGCAGCACATTGGTGTCGCCGTGCAAGAGGTGCAACCGGCGGTACATCCGTCCGTCCGCCAGGGGTTCGTCGCGGGTGTTGATGATGGCGCGGTTGAACTGGACCCACTCGAACAGATCGTTGTTGATATAATCGGCGCGCTGGCTGATTTGAAAATAGGGATCGGCGTTGCGTTTCACCTGTTCCCCCCGCAGCTCGGCGCCGGGGGTGGCGCCCACTCGCCCGGCCCCGGCATAGAGCAGGCGGAGGGTCAAGAAGGTGAGCAGGGAAAGCACATTGGCCTCGGTCAGCGGCGCAAAGCGATGGACCAGGTAATTCTCATGGCACCCGAAGGTGGCGCCCGAATAGTAATCGACATTGTTGCGAATGAAACTGACATGGTCGGCCACGCGCAGACCCTTCAACGCGCTCAACAAGATCGCGTCGCCCGCGCGGTCGTAACGCAGCAGATCAATCAGGGAAAGGCACTCCGGCGTGCAATGCTCAAGGTGCCCCATGTCCACATAGGCCCGTCCGCCATTGAACAGAAAACCGCCGTTCCCGGCCGGTTCGTCCCAATCGCGCTGGTGCAAATCGGCCAGCCCGAACCTGCCTTTTTCGAAAATCCAATTACGAACCCGGCCGACGATGCCTGGTGGGCCGGCGGGATCGGAGGTCAGACAGCCATACTCGGTTTCCAAGCCAACAATTCGATTCATAAGCCCAACTGTGCCGCGGTTAATGTCTCAAATCGCGCCGTCCGCTGACCACCGCGATCGAGCCAGCCGATTTCAATCATCTTCCCCTCGATAGCCGAGCGCCAGCCGGCACGGCGTTCGGTTTCCGGTGGAACAGCTTCGCTGAATGATTTTTTCTCCGATAGAAGCCACCAAGTCTGGAGCATCCATTCGGCTGCGTCGGATCGTTTTTCTTTTCCGGCGAGCCCTTGGGTCAGCCAGGTCCGGGCCGCAGCCTCCGGTTCGGGCTGGCTGGCCGCCACCATTATTCCGCCGGACTGGAATTGAAAGATGCCGTCAAAATGCAGGCGCAACAACAAATCGTTTCCGGGTGCTGTTCCGAGCTCCGCCAACAACAGCTCGATCAAGTAAGGGGCGCTGAAGATTTGTTCAAAGTTCAACTTGAGCTGCGGACTCAATCCGAAACCAACCAGCCGCCGCAGGCTGACATCTTCGGGGGCCCGGGTGAATGCCTCGAGGTGGGCGGAATCAATCGCCGCTTGCCGGATTTTTTCGAGGTCGGCTGGGTGCCCCAGGCCGGCCAAGGCGTGCCGGTCGAACAATTCGAACACCTTGGATTGGCCGCCGCCAACTCCCAGGAGCAGGATTCCATCCGGCAGACTCGCGGCGAATACAGGCGAGCCGCCCTTCAATTGGTCGCGGACGTATTCACGGCGATTGGCTATAGCCTCGAGCCAACGGTATGGTTCTTCGATCATTGTCCTACAAACTCGGCTTGTTGGTCGGCGCCGATGGTGCGCACGCCGGTGGATTCCAGCACCTTCAGCGTCGCAAAACTCTGCGCGGACGGATTCACGCCGCCTGTGGCGGAGTCGAATTCCGCCGCTACCATCAGCAGCCGCAAGGCAAACTGGACCGCTTCACGCAAGCTCATCTCCGAGGGACGCGGTTTGCCAAACCGGTCCTGGTAACTGAGAATGCTCCGGATCGTGGTTGAGCCGGAGCCGGAGGCGCAAAAGCCAACGGCACGAAACTGCGCTCCTAACGGGTCGTAAAAAAATATCTCCGGCTTCGCAGGCGAAACACCGTGGTCCACTCCGGCGAACAACGGCATTACCACGCCTATCCCTTGCATTGTCATGGGCAGGTTTTCGCGCAGCAAGCGTGCCAGCGCGCGGACCTTGGCCGGCAGGCTCAACATCTGCAGTTGGCTCCGGCGATAATACTCGAATGAAGTCTGTAAGACTCGGGCCATCTCGAACGCCATTGCTGGCACCCCGGCAATGGCGAGGAGCGAAGTGGCATCGAGTTCGATCACTTTGTCGATCTGATCGGTGACGATCACGTTGCCGGCTGTTGCCCGGCGGTCTCCCGCCATCAATATCCCGTCGGCAAATTGAAGCGCGAAAACGGTCGTGGCTTGCGTCTGAACTGGGGCGCCAGCATTCGGTTCAAAGTGCATGGCGGAGATATGGCGGGAGGCCAGCAGTGAAAGGAAATCGCCGGCCACCGGAACAGGATCGTTCATTGGCCGGTTCGCTGCCGATAACGTTTCGCCTGGTCCGGATCTACTTTCCGCATCCGCTTAAGCAGATCGTCCACGTCAGGTTTGTCGACTTTGGGAGAAGATGGTCCTTCACCACCTCCACTTGGGCCCGGAAGAATCGGGCGGTTTTTTTGCATTTGTTCAGGCATAGGCTATTCCTTGTTTTAGTTCATCACTTCACGTCGGGCGCAGGTCATCTGGCGAGCGCGCCCTGTTTACACAATTAGCATAGCGCAGAATCTCCTGCGGCGCGAATAAATCCAGCAGTGAAATCTTGATGGGGCCGTTCTTGCCGCGCAGGGTGACGTGGTCCCACTGGGCGCTGAGAACGGCAGCGGCGAATTTCTGGATGCATTTGCCGCGAATAAAGGCGCGGGTGCTGGTCGGCGGATCGACCATGGCGCGCAAGACCGATTGCTCCGGGGGAACTCCCCGCATCCGGCCCGCCCGTTCCAGTCCGTAATACAAGCCTTCAGTTAAATCGAGTCGATGATACTCCAGGTCAAGGCTCCGTAACCATGCGTCATCCGGCGCCAGTTTCTGTTCGGATTGGAACCGGCGCACCAGCGCCAGCTTGGCCACCCAATCAAGACGGTCCCGGCAGCGCATCGGGTCCGTCTCCAAATCGTTGAGCACGGTCTCCCAATCGTCGATTAACGCGGCCTTTTCACTCGTTAGATCGCACCATGTGCGCGCTGTCGTCAGGTACGCCCGTTGCACCTCGATAGCGGTCGATGGTCGTCCGTCAAACAGGGTCACTTCCCACCGGAAGGCCGGATCGCGGGACACGCTCTTCAATGTGCCTAAGGGGTCCGCCAGCCGGGGGAGAACCTGGTCCGGACGGCGCGTCATTGCCTCCAGGATCAACGCGGTGGTCCCCACTTTCAACCGGGTTGCAAACGGGGACATGTTGGCGTCGCCGATAATGACATGAAAGCGGCGGAAGCGGAGTGGATTTGCGTGCGGTTCGTCGCGGGTATTGATCAAAGGACGGCGCTGCATGGTGTCCACCCCTTGGAGTTCACTAAAGAAATCACTCCGTTGGGTGAGCTGGAAATCGGGTGAAAGGAATCTGTCTTCGTCTTCGATGGCGAACTTTCCGGCACCGGCGAATATCTGGCGGGTTACCAGGAAGGCTTCGATGCCCGTTGCCAGCACCTCCCAGGGTAGCGATCTCGGCAGCAGGTAGTTTTCGTGGCAGCCGTAACTATGCCCGCCGAAATCCGTGTTGTTCTTGTAAAGCCGGACCGGTGTTCCGAGTTTTTGTGCCAGGCGCTGGGCGCAGGACATGAGGATGTGTTCTCCGGCGCGATCATGGATGACCAGTTCACCCAAGGTTCCGCATTCGGGGGTGCAATACTCCGGGTGGGCATGGTCGTTGTAGAACCTCGCTCCATTGCACAGCACCAAGTCGCTCTTGATTTCGGTATAGCTCAATTCCCGCCGGGCGTCTTGGGCATAGTAATGGGCCTCATCAGCATCCTGCCGCAGCTCCGGCACATGGAAACCGCGCACATCGGCGTGCGGGTCTTCACATCCGTAGTCCCAGCACAACCAAACACCCGGAACCGCTGCGCTGCGCACCAGTGCGATCGAGTCCGCCACGACGTCCGGCGCGCCCTCATGGTCGCAAGCAATACCAATCTCCGTTTCCAAACCGAATTGAATGATCAGGGGATCCATAAGTTGCGTGGAATGCCGCCGCTCAGCCCAGGCAGTCGTGATTCAGCCGTTTGAAGCGAACTCCGCTCATCGCCGATTCCGGCCTGCCAGGCTGCCAATTATATCATCGATGTTGGTTCCGCCTTCTGGGGACGGACCGCACCGAGTCGGATAACGTTGTCCGGATCAAAATCGGTGAGTTTGAGCCAATCCTCAGTCAGGTCGGACGAGGGGAAGAGGTCGTTCTCCGCATACTCCATCTGGAGTGCGTTGAACAAGTCCTCGCGCGTGAGTTTGGTTTCCTGGCTTGTCTCGATGGCTCGTTTTATTGCCAGGCCCTTGGCCCGCCGGACTACTGCGGCAATGATGGCGCCGCTGGCCAGATCGCCACGGTAAAGCATTTCCTTCCGTCCGCTGCGGTAGACGATCTCGAGAAAGGCGTTCGCCGGGGTCCGGGCGTAGTGCTCTCGAGTGACAGCCTGCGCCAATTGCATCTTGGATTCGGCCAAGGGCAGGGAATCGGTCAGGTATATTTCGTAAATCGCCTGCGCGCCTTCCTCATTGGGCCGGTTCACCTTGATCTTGCGGTCAATCCGCCCCGGCCGCAGGATCGCCGGGTCAATCAGGTCCGCCCGGTTCGAGGCCAGGATAACCACCACATTCTGCAGCGGTTCCAAACCATCCATCTCGGAGCAGAACATGGGAACCAGAGTGTTGACCATGCTATGTTGGTGGCTGCCATGCCGCACCCCGAGGATGGACTCGGCTTCGTCTATGAACAGGAAGGCCAGCGCCCCTTCGCGGGCCCGTTCCCGGCACTGGGCAAAAAGGTCCCTTACCTGCCGCTCCGACTCTCCTACCCACATGTTGAGTATCTCGGGACCTTTGACATGGAGGAAGAACTCGGGATGATCAACGCGGGTTTGCGCCTTGATTTGCTTTCGCAGATTGTAGGCAGTGGCCTTGCCCAGCAAGGTCTTGCCGCAGCCCGGCGGACCGTGCAACAGAAAGCCCTTTGGCAGCGCATAGTCGAATCGCCGAAACAGGTCGCGATGCAGAAACGGCATTTCGATCGCCTCGCGAATCGCCTGGACCGCCGCCGCCTGTCCTCCGATAGCCGACCAGGGCAGTTCGGTTACCGTTTCTAAAATGCGGTCGGTCCGCTTGCCCATGCCCAGGACCTCAAGCGCAATCCGTTGGTTGTGGTCCACCCGCACATCCATTCCCGGCTTGAGCTTCTCTTTCGCCAGCAATGCCGACCGTTGCAACACCAGCGGCATCAAGCCGGATTCCTGCCCAATCCGCAGGCGGCCATCGGAGAGCAATTCGTCAATGCGAAGCACCGGACCCGTTCGATCAAAGCCCAATCCTTGAACCACGGCAAAGGCCTCGTTGCACTGTACCCGCTGACCGATTTGCAGGCTGTTCAGCGGCACTTGTGGGTCAACCTGGCACACATAGTCCGTGCCGCTAATGCAGATCAACGCCCGGTCCGGATCGATCGGCATAAGAAAAGTGCCGATGCGCAATGCCGGGGCGCGCAACTTCTCGACCGCGGCGCTCAACTTCTCCACCGCCTGGCGCGCCTGCTCCTGCATTTCCTCCATCTCGCCAATCCGATCGCGCAAGTAGATCAGGTCCAAAATCGAGGTGTGTCGCGAGGGCAGTTTGCTGGCAATCAGGTCCACTAGCTGCAGCGCCGAAAGCTTGTCTAATTGCTCGCGCGGCAGGAGCTCGCTTAAGGCGGAATTGTTTTCCCGCGTCCCCTCCAGCGAAGGGCTTTTCGTTGACGCGGAGGCCGATCTTTTTTGGGACTCTGTCATGTGGGACATTAATGCCATATACAAGTTTTGCAAATTTCGCCCACATTTATTCTTTGATAATCCGCCTAAAAAGGAATTAGAGACACTGTGAAATGTACCCCCACCTGGTTTGAACCTGTTCCACTGGTTCCCGTTGTTCCCTTGCCGGGTGGGGCGATTCTGCGGCGCCGCCGAGAGCGGGATTGGAGGGGGGGCCGCGGGTATCCTGGTAAAGAAATGGGCCGAGCAACAGCTCGGCCCTATCGTGTTAGGGTGGCGCTGCCGCGCCGCCCTGGTTATTCGTGCCCGAACCTGGTCAGGTTACACTAATTTGGCCAGCAATTCTTCGTTGGTCCGGTGCTTTTTCAACGCCGCTATTAGTGTTTCCATGGCCTCGACCGGGTTTAGGTCAACCATCATTCGGCGTAATTTGCGCACCGCCTCGATATGCCGGGGCGGATAGAGCTTTTCCTCCTTGCGGGTGCCGCTGCGGGGGATATCAATGGCGGGGAACAGCCGGCGATCCGACAATTTCCGGTCCAGGATCAACTCCATGTTGCCGGTTCCTTTGAATTCCTGGAATATCAGTTCGTCCATCCGCGACCCGGTTTCCACCAAGGCGGTGGCCAGGATGGTGAGCGATCCGCCACCCTCGATTTTTCGGGCAGACGCGAACATCTTGCGGGGGATTTCCAAGGCGCGGGCATCGACGCCGCCGGTCATGGTGCGGCCGCTGCCTCCGTGGACGCTGTTGTAGGCTCGCGCGACTCGAGTCAACGAGTCCAGCAGCACGAAGACGTCCCGTCCGCTTTCCACCATCCTTCGGCAACGCTCGATCATGAAGCGGGAAAGGCGCACATGGGTTTCCAGGTCCTGGTCATTGGATGAAGCCACGACGTCGGCCTTCACGGAGCGGTGGAAATCGGTGACCTCCTCCGGGCGTTCGTCAATGAGAAGGACCAGGACATTTACATCGGGATGATTGGCTGTCACGGCGTTGGCGATCTGCTTGAGGATCGTGGTCTTGCCGGTGCGCGGCGGCGCCACAATCAATCCGCGCGTGCCTTTGCCAAGCGGGGTGACCAGGTCGATGATGCGCGTTTCGATCAAATCCGGCGACGTCTCCAGTTTGAACTTCTCGATAGGATCGATCGTGGTCAGGTTTTCGAACCGGACGGCCTTGGTATAATCGGCAAAGGGAAGGTCATTGACCTTTTCGACTTCGCGCAGTTGCGGGCTATTGCCGCGGTGGGGGGGCTGAAGTGGCCCGGCCACCAGGCATCCCTCCCGCAAGAAATTCTTCTTGATCGTGTCGGGAGTGACAAAAATATCAGTTGGTTTGGGCTGGAAATGGTTATCCGCCGAGCGGAGGAAACCGAAGCCCTTTTCCGAAATCTCCAGAAAGCCAGAGCCATACTCGGGCGTCACACTGGTTGCTTTACTCATAATTCAAATCTCGTCGCCTTGACCATCAGCCGACAGGGAATACAACACCTTCGGAGCGCCTTGCAGGTTGATGAACCAATCCATTACCCCGGGGGGCGCAGCACGCGCATTCACCCGAATGCGCAACCTCACATGTGGTCGCTGATGGTTCAGGCCTGCATCTTACCGCCGGTATCTCACCCGGCGCTTGCTCCCGAAAATCCCTCAGGCCTAACGAAGTTTAGGAATAACCGCTGTTCCGAATCCAAGAAACCTGTTTATCACAGCGGGTCTGCCTTTTGTCCTTATTCTATTGCAATCCGTTTCAAACGCAAATTCTTTTTATTAATTATCGTGATTGCGTAATCAGAATAATCAGAGTCTCTGACGAATGCAACGGGTAAATCACTACGGCGCATTATCCGCCTACGGCGGCGCGGGCTTCCGCGGCCAGAGGAGTCGAGAGATAACGTTCCCCGGTTGATGGCGCGATGGCCACGATCAATTTGCCTGTGTTTTCGGGCCGCTTGGCCACTTCGACGGCCGCCCAAACGTTGGCGCCCGAGCTGATGCCAGCCAGAATCCCTTCTTCCTTGGCCAGGCGGCGAGCCATGGCGAACGAGTCTTCGTTGGTGACCTTGACCACTTCATCCACCACGTTCAGATGCAATGTGTCCGGGATGAACCCGGCTCCAATTCCTTGAATCTTGTGCGGCCCGGCCTTGAGCTCTTGGCCGGCCAGTTTCTGGGAAATAACCGGCGAATCCACCGGCTCGACCGCAACGGCGCGGTAGCTGGCTTTTTTGGACTTGATAAATTCGGAAACGCCCGTGATCGTGCCTCCGGTCCCAACTCCGGCAACGAAGATATCGATTTTCCCCTCCGTATCGTTCCAAATCTCGGGCCCCGTGGTATTGAAATGAATTTGGGGATTAGCCGGGTTCTTGAATTGCTGCGGCATGAACGAATTTGGTGTTTTAGCCACCAATTCCTCCGCCTGTTTTATTGCCCCCTTCATCCCCTCGGCTCCCGGCGTCAGGACCAGCTTTGCCCCTAGCATCGCCAATAGGGTGCGACGCTCCAGGCTCATCGTTTCCGGCATGGTGAGCATCAGCTTGTATCCCCGCGCCGCGCACACGAATGCCAGGGCAATACCGGTATTGCCCGAGGTGGGCTCGATGATGGTGGTCTCACTATTGATTTTCCCATCCCGTTCACCCGCCTCGATCATGGCCACCCCTATCCGGTCTTTCACCGAGGAAACCGGGTTGAAGAATTCGCACTTGACGGCAATGACGGCCGGCAGACCGCGGCTGATCCGGTTCAATCGCACCAGCGGCGTTCGGCCAATGGTTTTGGTTATGTCAGGATGGATTTGCCCCATATTGATTCCTCGCTTTGATTTGTTCCGCCAACACTTGCCGCACGTGACGCCCGCAACCAGGCCTGTCTCCGTTCCCTACACGCAACACCAACCGGCTCCGTTTTCAGACCCATGCCAATTCCTCCCGCTTGTCCCGTTGGCTTCAAGGTGCCATGAGCCGGTTTTCGAAGGCTACGCTCAGGCCTTCTCGGGAGCAGACGGCGGTGCTGTCTTAGTCTGCCCGGCCATTTTTTTCCTTTTGATATAGGCGGTGCGGCGCTGGCGTTTCTCGAACTTGTTATATTGTTTGCCCATAAGAGTCTTTACTTTGTCGAAACAATTCGTTCTTTTAGACTCGCAATATGAAGTCTTGGCTGAGTCGGTTCAACATTTATTTGCTGGCGGGATTGCTGGCTGCCACGGCCGGTTGCCAAACCGGCGGGCAAGATAAGGA
This sequence comes from Candidatus Omnitrophota bacterium, assembly GCA_023473405.1. Lineage (GTDB taxonomy): Bacteria > Verrucomicrobiota > Verrucomicrobiia > Limisphaerales > UBA1319 > JAMCZD01. The sequence goes on along the minus strand of JAMCZD010000450.1, from coordinate 5,374 downwards.
TGATAAAAAGGTTAGCACCTTGCGTCTCCAACTTGAGGTGAACGCTGACGGATCGGGACGTAATGGACCGGTCAAAATCCTGCGCAACGATCCGGTAATCATCAACGTCGAGAACGCACCGTTCCTCACCGAGGTGGATGTCGAGAAGGCTGAGGTGATCGATGAGCCAGGCAGCTCCGCGATCAAGGTTCAATTCAAAGCCCCCGACGGAGTCCGCCTCTTGGAAATGGTCACGACCGCCAATAAAGGTAAGCGGATCGCCGTTTTCAGCCAGTTCGGAGATGCCCGTTGGCTGGCTGCACCGTTGATCAGCCAGAGCATTACCAACGGCGTGTTTATCTTCACTCCGGACGCCAATCGTGAAGAGACCGAACGAATCGTGCTCGGTCTTAATAATGTAGCCAAGGAAATCAAGAAAAAATATGGGTATTAATTGAAGCCCATTAACCGGAACTCTTTCACTATCCAACCGCGTGAAGTTTATTCCCGTCATCCTCGTTTGTTTTGTTTCATGGCGCTTTGCCCTGCCACTCGAGGCGCAAGCCCTCCATTTTCCCACCGCCAACCATGCCTTGCTCGAACCCGATGGCGCAGCCCGCTTCTTCGTGGGCACACCCGGGAAACCATGGACCAGCGGATCGTTTGGATGTGTCCGATCCGAAGGCCATCAGTTGCATGAGGGGATCGACATTAAGTGCCTGCAAAAGAACAAGAGAGGTGAACCGATCGACCCGGTAATGGCGGCTGCCGACGGCGTGGTGGCTTATGTGAGCCGCAAGCCCTGGCTCTCCAATTATGGCAACTACGTCGTTTTGCAGCACTGCATCGACGGGCTCGAAGTCTATTCCCTTTATGCCCATTTGAGCGAGATTCACCCCACAGTCAAACCTGGGCAAAGAGTTAAAGCGGGTGAAACTATCGGGACTATGGGCCGCACTTCCAACACCCGGTCCGGCATCTCGAAGGACCGCGCGCATTTGCATTTTGAACTCGTCCTGTTCATGAATGAGCATTTCGCCACGTGGCAAAAGAAAACCTTCCCTCACCAGCGGAATGATCACGGGATTTGGAACGGGCGAAACCTGGTTGGCCTGGACCCGCGCCTCATTTTCCTCGAGCAGTCAGCCAAGGGATCGAGCTTTGACCTGGCCGGCTTCGTCCGGAATCGAACGCCGCTTTGCCGCGTCCTGGTCCGGAAGACCGGGTTCCCGTGGCTGAAACGATATGCCTTGTTCGCGCGGAGGAATCCATTGGCCGAGAAAGAAGGGGTGGCAGGATACGAGATTACGCTCGATTACGACGGTGTGCCGTTCGACCTGGTTCCTCGGGCCGGCTCGGAGATAAAAAGCAAAACAACCTACCAACTCCTCTACGTGAACGAGCCCGAGGAAAAATCCCACCCGTGCCGGCATTTCCTGGTCCGGCGCAACCAGCATTGGGCCCTGACCAGAACCGCCATCCAATGGCTGGATTTGCTTACCTATTGAACTGAAGCGGATTGACGAAACGAAAGGATAAAAATGCAAGGCTCACTCAAATGGCAGGCGTTAAAGTGGCTTGGCGCCGTTGGCCTCTTGGCCGGAATTCCAATGCAGGTTCACGCCGCCGAACCGGTTTGCACCCTGGAAAACCAGTTCGTCCAATATGTCATCGGCGGCAACGGCCAGAACCTTCATTTTTATGATCGGCAAAAGCAAAAGGATTACCTGCTCGGAAAATCATCCGGCGCCTTTGCTCGGATCAAGCGGGACGGCAAATATATCGATGCCTCCGGCGTGACCTTTGCCGACGGGCGCTTGACGGTCCGATTCGCCGATTCAGGCGTTCAGGCACTGATCAAGGCAACCCTCAAACCGCGTTACCTGGTCTTTGAAGTCCTGGCGTGCACCGGCGCCCCTGTGGATGAGTTGGTTCTGGTGGACATCCCCCTCTCCCTGCAAGGCACGCCCGGCGAAGCATTTGCCGCTTGCGCCCTGGCGCTCAATCTCCAAACCCGCGTCGATGAACTCCCGCGCCCCTCGAGCCGCCTTCACGCGATGTGCTATCCTCGATTCGGATTGGCAGGGTCCAAGGTCGCGTTGATCGGGTGCCCTCCCGATCAACTGCGCGACGTGATGCAGGAAGTGGTATCGGCGGCCGATGAATTGCCGCACTCGCCCATAGGCGGCCCATGGGCCTTGGGACCATCCATCAACCAAGGATCGTACTTGTTCAATTTCGGCGATCTGTCTGAAAAAACGGTGGACGATTGGATCAAACTGATCCGAACCCTGGGGATGACCCAGATCGATTTCCACGGAGGCGGTTCCTTCCGGTTCGGCGATTGTTTTCCGAACCCGGTTACTTATCCAAAAGGGCTCCCCAGTCTCAAGGCCGTGGTCGACCGCCTTCATGCTGCCGGCATTTCCGCCGGGCTGCACACTTACTCCTTTTTCATCGATAAACGTTGCCCGTGGGTAACGCCTGTTCCGGACCCGCGTTTGGCCAAGGACGCCGCCTTCACCCTAGCCGATTCATTGGCAGCCGACGCAAAGGTGGTGCCGGTGGTCGAGAGCACGGAAAATATGTCGGCCGTCACCGGTTTCTTCGTGCGGAACAGCGTGACCCTGCAGGTTGATGACGAATTGATCACCTACACCGGCATATCGAAAACGCCGCCTTATGCCTTCACCGGCTGCCAGCGGGGCGCCTGCGGCACGCGGGAGGCCGCCCACGCCCGGGGCGCCACGGTGCATCACCTCAAGGAATGCTTCGGATTATTCGTTCCCGATGGGGATTCAACCCTGTTGGCCGAAGTGGCCGCCAAAACCGCTGAGACCTTCAATGCCTGCGGCTTTGACATGATGTACTTCGATGCCCTCGATGGCGAGGATATCCTGGGCGGGGCCGAAAACGGCTGGTACTACGGGTCGAAATTCGTGTTCGAAGTCTGGAAACGCCTCCGCAAACCCGCTCTGATGGAGATGAGCACCTTTCATCATCACCTCTGGTTCGTCCGCTCGCGCCTCGGGGCTTGGGACCACCCGAACCGCAGCCACAAGGCCTTCATCGACCTCCACTGCCGGGCCAACGAAGACTGCCGCCGGATGTTCCTGCCGGGCCAGCTCGGGTGGTGGGCCATAAAAACCTGGTCCGGGTCCCAGGAGGAACCAACCTACGCCGATGACATAGAGTACCTGATGTGCAAATGCCTCGGCACCGATACCGGCTTCGCCCTCATGGGCATCGATCCCGGCAATTTCAACAAGGTGCCGGCCCTGCCGCGTTTGGCCAAAATTATCCAGCAATACGATGCCCCTGCCCGTCCCCATACGGTTCCGCAGGCTATTCGCGACGCCCTGGCTATGTACGGGCACGATTATACCCTGACCAACGATCAAAGTGGCAAACCAATCTTCCGGCCCGTCGAATACCTCAAACACAAGGTCGAGTCCGGCGAGGACTGGAGCTGCGTTTGGCACATTACGAATCGGTTCGATCAACAGCCCGTCCGGCTCCGCATCGAAGTCCTAATGTCGGCTGAGCCATTCGACTCGACCAATAGCATAACTCTGGCCGACACCGCCGCTGCCGCCGAGTTCGCTTCCCACGCCTCGGCCCCGGGTGTGACCGCCGATTTCTCGCCTTCCTCCGATCAAATCAAGGCCGGTCAATCCAGCGCCTTGTATAAAGCCGCGAACTCACTCGATACGCGGGCCGGGACGTGGACCAAGGTCGAGAAGACATTTTCGCCTCCGCTCAATCTGAGCGGTCACGAGGCCCTCGGACTATGGGTTTACGGGGACGGGCAGGGGCAGGTCTTGAACCTCCAATTGCGCTGTCCCGAGCACCTGGTAGCCGGGATAGGTGAACATTACATCTTAGTCGATTTTACCGGCTGGCGGTACTTCGAATTGATCGAGCCCGAGGGGAGCCGCTATGCCGATTACCGGTGGCCGTATGGCGGCGCCTATTCTATCTACCGCGAATCGGTCAATTTCAGCCAGATCGCCTCCCTGGGCCTCTGGTACAACCATCTGCCTCCCAAGGGACAGGTGGCTTGCTATCTCAGCCCCATTCGCGCCCTGCCGCTCGTCAAGGCCAAGCTCGATCACCCCGCCATAACCATCGCCGGGAAAACAGTCGTCTTCCCCGTCGAGATGGAGAGCGGTAGTTACCTCGAGTTCAATGGCAAGTCGGACTGCAAATGCTATGGACCGCAAGGAGAGTTGATCGACGATGTCCACATCGAAGGTGACACCCCGGTGCTCGCAACCGGGTTGAATGAAGTCCGGTTCCACTGCGAAAAACCGTCCCCAATCACGCCTCGGGCCAACGTGGTGGTCATTTCCCAGGGGCAATCCTTCTCCGCAGACGGCAAATAATCAGCGCGCAGCATCGAGCGTCAGTTCGATCATTATTCCCGCTGACTTGCGCCGGAGCCGATGCCAACCGTCTCCAAATGTCTTACCGGTCTTGCTCGCTCTGGAAGATGGCGCGCCGCTCAGACTCTTTGACCGATCCCGTTTACAAGCCAGGCCAAAGAAAGTACTTTCCAGTCCGGATTTCGCTGATCACGCGGATGAGGTAGAGGCTCCTTTATCCGTGCAATTCACGGTTTGTATTTCAAAGGGCCCGACCCGGGGCGAAGTCACATTTTTGAGGACGTTTGCCTGTCGTTGGAAACCGCGATTGCAGAAGATCGGTTACAATTTACCGGCGCGGCGCTTCTTTCGCATGCCAATTCCCATTTACCGTATATGGTCCCCCCCGGGCAAGACCCGTTTTCTTTATCCCTTAGGAAAGCAGGAAGGCAGGAAATGGAAGGAGGATTCCTGATTTCCTGCTTTCCTAAGGAGAAAAAGAGTTCTCTCTAAGGAAAGCAGGAAGGCAGGAAATGGATTTTGCCTTTCCTTGTTTCCTGTTTTCCTAAGCGATTTATTTATCTCTAAGGAAAGCAGGAAGGCAGGAAATGGATTTTGCCTTTCCTTGTTTCCTGTTTTCCTAAGCGATATTTTTATCTCTAAGGAAAGCAGGAAGGCAGGAAATGGATTTTGCCTTTCCTTGTTTCCTGTTTTCCTAAGCGATTTCTTTATCTCTAAGGAAAGCAGGAAGGCAGGAAATGGATTTTACCCTTCCTTGTTTCCTGCCTTCCTAAGCGGTATATGGGGATGAATCGGGGGGCTTGCCGGACACCACACTAGTCTGGCAGCGGTTCGGGCCAATGCATGGGGACGACTCGGTTCGTCGGTTTGCTTTCCAGGCCGGTGTGCGCTAGGGGACAGTAGATCAATATTTGAATTTTTGCGGTCGCCGACTCAAGCGCTGTGGTATTAGCAATGGTTCTGTTCCCAGTCGGCGACCTCAAATTTCCAAATATCTTTGGCTAGTCCTT
>JAMCZD010000240.1:2191-2871 GCA_023473405.1 Candidatus Omnitrophota bacterium | reverse complement strand
ACGGAACTCGACGGTGACAGTTTCGCCGTCGTCGGCCCAGCCCCAGACGGGGACGTGCGTGCCCTTTTGGAGGACCATGTTATCGGAGAATAGGCCGGGCAATTTGACATCGGCGTGAACGGCGGAAGAAGCGAGAAACGCCGCGCAGAGGCCTGTGATGGCCCGAAGGAGACAGGATTTGGTCTGAATCATGGGGTAAATCCAGCCGAATGAAGTGAAGCTGTCAATACTTGATTAGAAACCGCGATTGGCGCGCCAGAGGAGAACGGCGCCGGCGCTTTGGAAGATGAAATTGGGGAGCCAAAGGATGATGTAAGGCGCCCAATCGGCGCGAGTCTCGAGGGATTGACCGAGGATGACGAAGCTGTAATAGACCAGCAGGAGGACGATGGCTATGGCGACGCCGGCGCTGGTTTCGCGTCGGTGAGTGCGGATGCCGAGGGGGATGCCGATGAGGGTGAAGGCGAAGCAGGCGAAGGAAAATGATATTTGGCGATGCAACTGGACTTGGATTGGGGTGACGTCGGCTCCGCGGCGTTCGAGTTCGGACTTTTCGTTTAGCAGTTGGGCGAAGGTCATGTCGCTATACTCGGGTTTCCAAAGCCCGCCGGTGGAATTGGCGTATTTGACAGTCAGCGGGCATTCCTGGGCGGTAAAAGAGAGCCATTTATCACCGGTCA
>JAMCZD010000240.1:0-2181 GCA_023473405.1 Candidatus Omnitrophota bacterium | reverse complement strand
CAGGCATTGGTTAGCACAAGGCTCAATTGTTGTTGAGCGGTATCGATTTCGAAATGGCCGCCGGGGGCGCGGATGCGGAGCACGACTTGGTCGTCTTTCAATTCGGAGAGGAGGACATCCTCGAGGTTATGGCCTTTGATTTTGCCGACGTAAATCAGGTAACCCGGGAAGTCAGAAATGAATCGGCCCTGGACCAGGAAGGACTCAGGTTTTTGCTGGCTCAACTTGAGGAGCAGTGATTGATAGGCGACGCGGCACTGGGGGGCGATCTGGAGATTGAACAGGGCGCAAAGGACGCTAAAGGCGGCGCTGAGGAGCAGGATAGGAGTGACGAGAGCCAGCAGGCTGACGCCGTTGGCGCGGACGGCGGTGAGTTCCTGTTCGGCGCTGAAGCGGCCGAAGACCAGGAGGGTGGCCGTCAGCATGCCCATGGGGAGGGCAAAGACCAGGACAAAAGGAACGAGGAGGAGGATGGCATGCAGGACGAGGCCGATGGTAATCTGGCGAGCGACCAAGAGGGCGAGGACCTCTTTGAGGAGATTGCCGAGGAGGAACAAAAACGTGAACACGGCCACCGTCATCCCGAGGGTGGCGAGGACTTGGCGGGTCAGATAGAGGTGCAGGGTTCTCATTCGGCCAGGCTCATGCTGCCGGGGACGGCGGCAGAAGCAACGATATTTTGCCGGTTGACACCGGCTGGGGGCAAATCTAATCTATTCGTTTGAGCGGAAGACCGGGTTTTGGGCGCCCGCGAATTGAGGCCGATGGTAATCTGGCGAGCGACCAAGAGGGCGAGGACCTCTTTGAGGAGATTGCCGAGTGAGAAGCGTCGGCGCAAGATGAAAGTGGCGCGTTTCACGGCTATGCTGAGCGCCCGTTACGCGGACATGTAACCGCGAAACTCTTTCCAGCCGAGTGCGTTAAGAGAAATTGGGTGCACTCGGCTTTTTTTATGTATTCGCTTTCCACGTGCTGGAATTCCAACCGTCATACCGATGGTCGGGCGATGTTGCGCGAGATTCGCGAACTGGGATTCGAGTATGCCGAGCTGAGCCACGGGATTCGGATCAGCCTGCTTCCGGGGATCATCGAGGCGGTCGATGCCGGCGAGATAAAGATATCGTCGCTGCATAATTTCTGTCCATTGCCGATTGGGGTCACCCATGCGGCACCGAATCTTTTCAAATTCACATCGCTGGACGCACGGGAGCGGGAGAATGCATATCGGCACACGTTGAAGACGATCGAGACGGCGGCGCGATTGAAGGCGCCGGTGGTGGTGCTGCATTTGGGGTGCATCGAGATGAAGGAGTATACCGACCGCCTCGTCGAGTTGATCGATCGGGGGATGAAAGACAGCCCGAAGTACGAACGGTTGTGCCAGGAGGCAGCGGAGAAGCGGGAGCGGAAAAAGGAACGTCATTTAGAATTGGCGTATGAGATTCTGCGGCGGTTGGAGGATCAGGTGGAGGGGTATGGATTGAAGCTGGGGGTCGAGAATCGGCAAGGGTTGGAAGAGCTGCCGCTGGAAGACGACTTCAGCTTTTTGTTCAAGGAATTTGTCAGCCCGTCGATTGGTTATTGGCACGATACCGGCCATGGCCAGATCAAGGAGAACCTCGGGTTTATTCATCACGAAATTTTTCTAGAGTCGATGGCCGAGCGGTTGCTTGGATTCCACTTGCACGACGTCGAGTATCCGGTTCACGATCATCGTCCGCCGGGTGAAGGCGGCACGGACTTTGCGGCGCTCAAGCCCTGGGTTAAGCCGCAGCATTTCAAGATCTTCGAGTTGAGCCCGGGAACGCCGGTGGATCAATTGCGGCAAGGGGTGGCTTATTTGAAGTCACTCTGGGGCGAGGAGTGAAGGCGAACCGGAGCATTTGGTCACTAGGGGCGCGGGCGGGGGTGTGCGGTGTATTGATGGTGTGGATTCTGCACGCCATATTTCTCAATGAAGGCCGATTGGCGTGGCAGCGGCGCGGGATGGTTTGGGACTCGCTGGCACATTTGCAGCAGTGGAAAGCGGCATGGATTTATGGCCCGCGCGAGTTATGGCACACGCTGAGTCTGGTTGACGCGAGGGCATTTGGTCTGTCGGTGATTTTGATGGGGCTGACGGTCTTGCTGGGGGTGATACGTTGGCGCATGGTTTTGGGGATCCAGGGTTTATTCATCACA
>JAMCZD010000273.1:402-2873 GCA_023473405.1 Candidatus Omnitrophota bacterium | reverse complement strand
TGGTGAGATCAAGAGGAATGGCATTGGTGGCCAACCCGGCCTTGACCAAGGGTAGAACGGCGGTTGGCGCGTCAGGATGCGGACCTTCGCCGGGTAGCGAATGGATGCTGGCCAGCCCGGGTGGGATGTCATCGCCGGAAATCAAGAGCCGCAATGCATCATCAGGGATAGCTTTCACCTCGGTGGACGTAAACGTAATGCAGCTCACGGGCGGACGATTGATCCAGGTCCGCGCCATGCGCACCGCAAAACCTGCGTCGGGAACGCCGAACCCGACGTTATGGCTCACCCGAAAGCCGGCGCCGTTGGTGGTCATGTCAGGGTCGGCCAGGTCCCAATGGCGAGCCGACTGTATCAGGATTTGTTGCACATCCCGATAGGTGAGGTTGGGATTTGCGCCCAGGATCAAGGCGACCAGGCCGGAGATTTGGGGCGCGGCAGCCGAGGTGCCGCTGAAACCGAATGGACTCGAGGTATAGTCGGCCAGGTCGTTCGTATAAGCGATCTGGTTATAGCCATTGGCGCCAACCAGGTCGGTGGTGAGGAGAGTGGGAAAACCTTTGGCATCATCGCCGCTCGGGGCCGCCACCAGCAGGCATGCGCCCGGATTGCTGTAGCTGGCCGCCCGGCCGTCCTGGCGAACCGCTCCCACCGCAATTGCCAGGGGACTCGAGGCATAGCCGTCGTCGTTGGCGTTTTGCCGTTCATTGCGCCCGTTTCCCGCGGACCGGACCATGACCACCCCTCGCCCGCCGCGCCCCCAGGTGACCGCGTTCGAAATGCCGGTCTGTTCGAGCACCCCAGGCTCCAGCGGTGTGCTGCCGGCATTTCCCCAACTGTGGTTCTCGACGCTCACGAGGTTTGATTGGTATTGGTACATGTCCATCATTTGCTCCTCGCTCGGCAGATAGTCGTCGGCTGAAAAAATTACCCAACTGGCCAAATGCGCCTGAGGCGCCACACCGGTCACGCCGCGATGGTTGTTGGCCTCCGCGGCGGCAAGCCCGGCCACCGCGGTGCCGTGAGCCGACGAAGGCGAAGACGGGTTGCCGTCAGGTGTCCCACTGTAGAAATTGAAATGCGGAGCGCCGGCTGCGCGCTTGGCCAACTCAGGATGATCCAGCTCGACCCCGTCATCGGCCACCGCGATCAGCACGTTGCTGCCGGTTGAGATCGGCCAGGCCGCGCGCACGTTCATGTTCACGCCCAACGTGGCGCCATTGCTGTTGCGATTCTCGAGGTACCACTGATACCCAAAATAGGGATCATTGGGTTCGGCGGCATAGGGGCCGTCCAGACGCGCCCGCCGGCGCATGAGCGGGTAACTGGCCAGCACCCCTGGCAAGGCCGCCAGGCGCTGCGCCTCGCTCGCCGCCGTCCAGATATCGGGCGCTTGCAACACAAAAAGGCTGGGAGAAATACCCCGGGCTACCCGCAACGATCCCCCGGCCAATGCCCGCGCCAGCACCTCTTTGCTCGCCACTTCGAGCACGAGCCGGTCGCCGATCTGCACCGGGTTGGCTGGGTCGGAGTCCGGCCACGCAAGCGCCCAGCGGGATTGCCTTGAGAATTGCGGGATTACCCTGGGCGGCGGAGCCATCCGATAGGTCGTTCGCCGCGGTGTGCGAAATTCAAAGCCAACCAATCCGCCGTCGGGCATGGTTTGGGCCAAACCAAAAACCCCGTTCAGGATGAAGATGCCGGCCGCGGACCAAATGGCAAAAGAGCGCATTTTGGGGGCGAATTCTAACCCCGTTAATGCCATTGGCTCAAGGATTGGCGGAATGACAGAAGAAGCAGTCCGGGTCCGTTCCTTCCGAAGATGGATCGGGATGGAAGAACGTCTTGCCTTGTGGGAAGAGTTGGTGGGCCTGAGGACCGGTGCCTTGCGACAGGATAATGTGGCAATCGTTGCAACCGCTTGCTCCAATTGCCTGATTCCCGTCCGCCGTCTTGTGCTGTCCGTCGTGACAGCGGAAACAACCGGGCCATCTCATGTGCCCGATGTTATTCGGATAATTACGCCAATCCGCCTTCATTTCGGGGAAGAAATTGTTAGTGTATATCTGTTGAGCCTCGGCAATGACGGTCTCCACTTTGGGTTCCTTCGGGTAGCTGGCCTTGAGGCTGGACGCGATCCGCTGCAAACCCGCCGTCACCGTGGCGTTTGTCGTCGAGAATAGAGCCATGAGATTGGATCTTATGAGCGGAATGGTCGGGTCAATCCGGCCGAGCGACATTGCCACGTCGATCGCATCGCCCGGGGGTTGGAATTGATGCGCCGGGCGATTGTGACAATCCATGCAGGTCATCCGGTGGATTACGAATTTGTTCGGGTCCTCCGTAAAATCAGGCGCCCGGAATTCCGTTACTTTGCCCTTTGAATCGGTCATGCGCACCCACGGAATGAAGGCGGATTGGCGTAATTATCCGAATAACATCGGGCACATGAGATGGCCCGGTTGTTTCCG
>JAMCZD010000273.1:0-392 GCA_023473405.1 Candidatus Omnitrophota bacterium | reverse complement strand
TCATGCGCACCCACGGAATGGACTGGCGGTCCTCGTTGGTGGAAATGTACTCGACCTTGATGGCTAGGTTCATGTGCCAATGAATGCCGCCCACCGGTCCGTGCGTGGGATCGCCCCCGCCTACCTTCATCAATAACCGAATTGACGTGGGCGTGTTGGTTTCATCGGACAAGTAATGTGCGTAAGCACGGTCCAAATTCCCCACATACCTTTGCGGCCAATGACATTTCTCGCACGTCTCTTGAGGAGTCGGCAGTTGGCTCATCGGTGTGGTAATCGGACGCGGATAGTTCCCCGTTATCGTCCCAATGAGTTGGTGAACGCCGGCCAGTTTGGCCTTCACAAAGGAGACCGCGCCCCGCCCCACATGACAATCTGTGCATGCCACCCGC
>JAMCZD010000464.1:2000-2877 GCA_023473405.1 Candidatus Omnitrophota bacterium | reverse complement strand
GTTTGCGGTACCGGTCCCGGCGGCGGAAGAGTTGAGGCGGATCATTCCCGTGATCGAGCGACTGGCCGGGCGGTTGACCGTGCCGATCTCGGTCGACACGCAGAAGGCGGAAGTGGCGCGCGCCGCGCTCGAGGCAGGGGCCGGCCTGGTGAACGATATCGCCGCCAACCGCGCCGATAACGAGATGCATCGTCTGGTGGCGGAGACAGGCGCGGCTTACGTGGTCATGCACATGCAGGGGACGCCTCAGACGATGCAGATCAACCCGGTTTACAGAGACGTGGCGGGCGAGGTGCGGAATTTTCTTGCGGACAGATTGGTGCGTCTCGAGAGGGCCGGTGTTCAGGCGGAACAAGTGGTCCTGGATGTGGGGATCGGTTTTGGCAAGACAGTCGATCACAATTTGGAATTGATTGCGCGGCTGAAACGGTTTGTAGAATTTGGGCGTCCGCTCTTGCTGGGGGTTTCGCGGAAGTCGTTTATTGGTCAAGTGCTGAAGCAGGAGGGAGCTGGGCGTTTGCCGGGAGCCTTGGCGTGCACCGTGGCGGGGATCATGGCCGGGGTCAACATTGTCCGGACCCATGATGTGCCGGAGACGTTGCAGGCCATTCGCATGACCGAGGCCCTGATGGCGCGCCAGACATGATGAACTGGTTCAATATCATCAACATTTGGCGGCCGTTGGTCGAGATATTCATCCTCGCGGTGGGAATTTACTATGCCTTTGTCCTGGTGCGCGGCACGCGTGGGGCGGCGGTGGTGACCGGGTTCATGGTCGTCCTGCTGGTGCTGACGATTTTGACCACAGTGCTGCAATTGCAGGTATTGAGCTGGTTGTTGCGCACCTTTTTCACCTTCTTCGCCGTGGCCGTGCTCG
>JAMCZD010000464.1:0-1990 GCA_023473405.1 Candidatus Omnitrophota bacterium | reverse complement strand
AAGGGCAGTTTCCGCCGTCACCGGTTCCATGTTGGCCGTGCCGCGGACGCCGTCGGTGCCAAAAATCTTTTCACCTTCTTCGCCGTGGCCGTGCTCGTTCTTTTTCAGCCTGAGCTGCGGCATATCCTGGCTGAGTTGGGCAACAAACCGTTCTTCCCGAGCTGGCGCGAACAACGGCAAAACATCGAGGTGGTCATCCAGGCAGCCGCGCGAATGTCGGAAATGCGCATCGGCTCCTTGATGGCCTTGGAACAGACCATCCAATTGCAGGACTCGGTGGAATCGGGGATTCCCGTCGACTGCATGGCCACGCCGGAGATGCTCGAGTCGATCTTTTTTCCCAACAACGCGATTCATGATGGCGGAGTGATCATAAGGGGGGATCGGATTGCGTATGCGGCCTGCATTTTTCCCCTGACACAACGCCAGGACCTGAGTGCCTCACTGGGCACTCGCCACCGGGCGGCCATTGGATTGAGCGAAGACACCGACGCGGTGGTGGTCGTGGTTTCGGAAGAAACCGGGACCATCTCCTACGTATACAAAGGACAATTGGTGCGCGGGGTATCGGATGAGGAATTGCGGGCGTTCCTGAGCTCGGTGCTGCTGCAACCGACCCGGGCCCATAGTTTTTTCGATTGGTTGCGATCCTGGCGCAAAGACCGGGTAAAAACCACCAGGACGGCCCTGAACAAAATCGATCCCAAGTGATATGCGTTGGCGCGAATTTATCCGGCACAATTTCTGGCTGAAGCTTTTTGCGCTGGTCCTGGCCACGCTGACCTGGATAACGGTCCGCTTTGCCATCCAACATGAGATCGGTCTGGTGCAAAACCCGTTGGCCAACGCGATGACCCGCGAGTTCAAGCCTTTGCCTATCCGGGTTCTCACCGAGGCTACAGACCTGCGCAACTTCAAGATTACTCCGCCGGAGGCGTCCATCACGGTAAGCGGCGAAGCCGGTCTGATCGGCAGTCTGAGCAAGCAGGACATCCAGGTGTTTGTCGACATGGCCGATGCAGGCGATGAACACGAATGGATAAAAAAGGTGAATGCCGTCTCCCCCATGGGCGTATCCATTATCCGGATCAGCCCCATCTGGGTCCGCGTCGAACGTATCCTTCCGGCCCAGCAATCCAGCCTGTCGAACAAACCTTGAGCGTTTCCATTTCCTTGCTATAAAGGATTGGCTTTGGTTTAACCGCCTTTCCGACGACTCGGGAGACCCGGCGCTGTGGGAACCCCCCCGTCGCCGCCAAAGGACAACAAGCATGGATATGACGACCGACAAAAAGATTTTTGGCACCGACGGCGTCCGCGGCACGGCCAACATGGAACCGGTGACGGCGGAAACTGCCCTTAAGCTCGGACGCGCCGCCGGTCATGTCTTCAAGAGCTTCTCCCATTGCCCCCGCGGACACGGGCGCCACAAGATCGTCCTGGGCAAAGACACCCGCCTCTCCGGGTATCTCCTGGAAAACGCCATCTCGGCCGGCATCTTGTCCATGGGCGTTGACGTATTGTTTATCGGACCGTTGCCCACCCCGGGCGTGGCGTATGTGACCCGGAGCTTGCGCGCCGACGCCGGCATCGTAATCACGGCTTCCCACAATCCCTACGCCGATAACGGGATCAAGTTCTTCCGGGCAGACGGCTATAAGCTCGACGACGATATCGAGACGCGGATCGAACAACTGGTTTTTGAAGGTCAAATCGACGAGGTCCGGCCCACGGCAGGGGAGATTGGCAAGGCGGTGCGCATCGATGACGCCCTGGGGCGCTACATCGAGTTTGCCAAGGCCTCGTTTCCCCGCGGCCTGACCCTCGAGGGAATGCGGATCGTCGTCGATTGCGCCCATGGCGCAGCATACAAATCGACCCCTTGCGTCCTGCGGGAACTGGGGGCCGAGGTCTTTGCTTACGGCAATGCCCCCGACGGCACCAACATCAACCGTGAATGCGGCTCGATGTTCCCGCAATTGCTCTGCCA
>JAMCZD010000016.1 GCA_023473405.1 Candidatus Omnitrophota bacterium | reverse complement strand
CGACACCGTTATGTTTGTGATAGCCCGCCGCGGTGGCGGAAATCGGGGAAAACGAAAGCGTGGTGTAGACAAACTCTTCGGCGAGTTGTGAAAACGCCGGTCTCCTGCTGCCGCAACCACAGCCCATAGTCACAGTAATCAGGCCCAAAAGAGCCACTGGCCTTGTCATTTAATGAAATTGTAACGCTCTTATTGATCAGAGCATAAGTAAGTGGACATTGATACAATGAAGAAAGCTCCGCCGGGACGGTGGGACCGGCTTCCCGCCCACCGCAGCCGCTTGGTTCAGGAATACATCGCCAGCCTGGACGGGCGGATCGTGCAGGAATACCTACCCGCTTACGCACCCGAACTGAATCCGGTCGAATACATCTGGGCACATTGGAAGCATCACGAACTTCCGAATGGAAAACCTGATGCCTCTTTGACGTCATTAAGGGCGTTTGACGTGCTGCGCTTCCCAAGTGCGAACCTTGCGGCGAGCCTGATCAAAAATCCGCTCGTAGTTCGTCAAGCGAACCTTCCTGCTGGCTTCCGGGCTGAGCAGCTTCCAGAGGGGCTGATAGTCGTCATAAACTTTCATGTACTCGGTCTGATTCGCCGGCGCTACCTCGTCCGTGCCGAACAGGAACCGGTCCGGGTAATGGCTTATCAGATCGGCCGTAATCCGTGTGGCTTCCGGGCTCGAAACGATGTATTTGGCCACCTCTTCCCAGGAAAGATCGAAGTACACGTCACTGAGCTGCGGGTCGGCCAGGCTCGCCGCGAGGGTCGCGGCGTCATTCCTGATCGGGCGGACAATGCGGCCCACCCCCATATGAGCCCAAATGATCGTCGTTCCCGGGTGCCGTTTGAAAAGCGCCTTCATCTGATCGAGATACACCGGCGCTGGCGGTGGTGCCTCTCCGAGCGGGTGTGAGGTGTCCGATTGGGGCGCAAACGGGCGGTCCAAATCATTATGAATCAGCACAACGAGGCCGACCTCGCGGGCAAAGTCGAGGAGCCGGTCCAACGCCGGGTCGAGCAGACTTGCTTTCGGCCCCGCCACCTTGGCGGAGACGAACTCCTTGTGGATGCTGAACTCGCCGATGCCGGTGAATACTCCCGGGAAGGTCTGGAGCACGCGCCGAATCTGGTCCGCGGCGTACATGTCGGTCGGATTGAATCCAGTGATCATGGGATCGAAGCGCGCCTGTTGCTCCGGAGTCAGAGACCTGTACGCCATGGCGATAAAGGCATCGGTGAACGAATAGTAATACAGGGGTGCGTCCGTGTCCAGGTAATACTTTGGGGCCCGATCTCCGTCGATGCGGTACGACCAAAGCTGCTGCAAGGGAATGCCGAACAACGCCACGCGGCCTGTCCTATTCCCCATAATCCGGAGAAAGTCGTTAATATTAGTGCCTTCCTGGATGTAATTGGTCAAGTGAAAATGCGCATCGTTGAATTCAAAGCCGCCGGGTTGCACGGCCGGCAGCGATGCCGAAGCCATCAGCCCGAGTGCAAGCAGCATTGCGCCGTCAGCCAATCGGAATTTCATAGACTTGCCAGTCAATATAATGCCGTCATACCGAACGCAATTACGGTCCCGGTAAGCTGTCCCATGTAGAAGCCAAATGTGCTGTTGACAGGTGAATGGTCCACGTTGATGATGTGCAGATTCACGCGCGTATTCCGGTTCTTCCATGGGTAATAATTGCCACCGACAATGAATTCCTTTGGCTTACCGTAGTTGCTGAAAACGTATGAGGTTGCGCCATACAGCTCTACCATCCTGGGCACAACCATATACGACGCTTGAGCATAAAAGCCGAAATCGCGTATAACACCGACCGGAAGCGGTCCGGTCGCGACGAAGTCGTCGAGACGTCGAGCGTAGCCCTCGCCCTGAAGCCAGAAGCCGCGGTATTTGATCCCGGCGGCGGAGGAGGCCATCTGGTAAGTTACCTTGGACACGGTGACCCCGGGCGCAAGGGCCCCCGGATCGAAAATGTTCAGACTGTCCGCCAGCCGTATGGTCGTATTTGCGGCGGCGTCATCCAAAGGAGCGAATCGGGGCTCCCGGCTGCGCGTGTACGCAATATTGAAGCGCGTAGCGAGCTTTTCATGGTCTTCGTAATCTCCAAAAGCGCCGCGCGGACCAAACTCACCCGTCGTTGGCAGCCAGGTAAGACTTCCGCTGGTCGATAGGTCCCGACTTAGCTGCGTTGCTGGGATACCGAGTAGGCTCAGGTTATTACCGACGGCGAATCTGTATATGAGACGCGGAGCCGCTTCACCGGCGCCGAAAACTCCCTGCGTGTAGAAAGGCCGGAAGAACTCATCCGCCATAACGCGGTCATAGGTTGGCCAATACGGATGGGACCCCTGCATCGACTGCGTGCCGGGGAGGGCCGTATAACCCCCGCCGAGACTTAAGTGCTTATTGAAGTTGTACCAGAGTGCGCCCCCTACTGCGACCTGAGTGGTATCATTGACGGTCCAAATGACGGTGAGGTAATTGAATTTGGGATCGAACAGCCATCCCTTGGCGTATAACAGCACGCGGTGAAACTGGAAATCCTGGCGGGGTTTGACAGAGATCGGACGGCCCAGGTGGTCCGTTGCGTGTTGATCGCCTGGGAATTGATTGAGGTAGCGCATCACCATGTAGCCGCTGAGGTCCAACTGGCCGTACCTGGTTTTCGCAACTGTGAATCCCTCGCCTGGATTCCATTCGCCGAACATCACGGGCGATCCGCTTGAGCCCTCCGGCTTGGCGCCTTCGGATTCGTGGCCCGGGCTGGCCTGGCCACTGGCAGATGGCACTGCTGGGTTTGAAACCTTGGCCTGGTCGGGGGCAGGCGGCCCGGCAGGCGCCGACGCCGAGGGCGGCGAC
>JAMCZD010000109.1 GCA_023473405.1 Candidatus Omnitrophota bacterium | reverse complement strand
AGTTGCAGGGGGTAAAGGCCAAGGCATCGGTCGGTGTTGGGATTCGCAGGACCCTCGGTATCGTCACCGTTGTCCCGGCTCCAAGCCACGGTCTTGATCTCGACGCTGCCGCCAAAACTCAAACCCACATAGGGATCAGGATCGGGCCTGGTGAAATCGGAAATCCAGCTATGTGAATTTCCATAACGGCCATCAATCACGTTGGTAATATAATGAACCCCTTGGCCAAACTCGCTGCTGCCAAAAGCGGTGGTGCCATTGACTGCGAGGGCCCGGTTCCTTGGAACTTCAGCCGGCGAGACCGGAGTATTGAAATTGCCGTCGTTGAGATCCCAGTTAATCATGTAATTGGTGGATGACTGGATAATGATGAAATTGGTGATTGGCGGGGTCGGGTCTGGGCCGGGATTGACCTCGATCTCGTCGATGTCAATGTTGGGATCGGACACCTTGATCCGTATCCCGGTAGCGGAAATTGGCTGACCTCCGGCGGAGACATCGAACCGGTGCCGCAGGTAAGCGCTGAAGGCAACGTTATCCGTTCCGGCCAGATATTGGACCGTGCCGATCGTGGCCCAACCGGTCGCCGCATTGCCGGTTTCCTGGGTATCTGTTCCCGGATTGGCCACAGTGGTCACTTGAAGCGTGTAGGTTCCCACGCACCGATCGACATAAGGTCCGGGCGGGGTCATTTCCGCGTCATCGCCGTTGTCGCGGCTCCAGGCAATACTCTGAATGGCCACGGTGCGATTGAAGTTGAGCCCGATGTATGGATTGGGATCAGGTATGGTGAAGTCGGAAATCCAGCTCGAGGCGTTGCCGTAATAGCCGTCGTTGACGTTGGCAATGAAGTGCGGGGTGCCATATTGGCTGCTGCCAAAGGCCACCGTTCCGTTGACGGCCAATGCATCGTTGTTGGTCGGGCCAGCGCCCGGGTCCGGGCTGCTAAAGCCGCCATTGTTTCCGTCCCAGGTCACGGTATACCCCGCTTGCGGGGTTAAGACGACCCGGCTGCTTTGGGCATGACCGGTCCAGGCGAGGCCCAGGACGATCATGCCGGCCAGCAACACTCCTGGCGCGCCATATGCGCCGGGGGATATTTCTCGTGAGGTACGTGGATAGGGCGGTTTGGATTGCAGAACAGCGTTCATACTATTTGCGTTTAGGTTATTTTGGGCGATCCGACACTTCGTGTGTAATCTTTTCCAGCTGTACCCCTAACCTACAGCTTCAAGAACCGGACGCAATCCCCCGTACGGGGGGCGTGGAGCGTGAAGAGCGTGGAGCGTGGAGCGTATGGAGCGTGGAGCGTATGGAGCGTGAAGAGCGTTAGAGCGTGGGGAGCGTGAGAAACGCGAGGGGGGTGGAACGTACTTCTTGCTCACTTTGTCTTTTGCTTCACTGCTTTACCTGGCTTAGCCTGAATATTTCGCACTTCCTTTGAAACGCCAACACCCTGCCGTGTGAGGCCACACGGCCGACAGCCCTCAAAAGCCCGTCCCTGTAGGCCGGGTCCCCTGACCCGGCGTTCAACGTATGAAATATCCGGCTTAGGACAATTGAGTGACAAAGTGGGACACGCGCAGTTGAAGGCATCCACGCTCCACGCTCCACGCTCTTTACGCTCCATACGCTCCACGCTCCAAGCTATCCCTCACAAAAAAAAAGGCCGGGAATGAACTTCCCGGCCGCTGGATGCGCGAGTGACGAGGCTCGCGCGCGGTGATTGTTTAGGCGCTAATTACTGTCGCACCCGATAGAACTTCTGTCCGGTTGCGCCGATGGGCACGGACATTGGATTCGTGGCATTAGTCACATCGGTCCATGGACCAGAGAGGTCGTCGGCCGACTGCAACGTTCCGCTCGCTGTCCAGGACAAGGTGGCATTGGCGCCATTGAGCTGGATGCTCAGCACCACGGAAGGTGCCGGAACGGGGGTGTTGACTTCGAGTTCATCGAGGTCAGTGCCGCCGTATCCGCTGCCGTTGGGGACTTTGATCCGCAGGCCGGTAGCGGTGATAGGAGCGCCGTTTTTGCTCACATCAAACCGATGGCGGTTGTAACCGGTGAAGAAACCGGCGATTGAGTTGATATACTGCACGGTACCAACGGTGGCCCAACCCGTGCCTGGATCTTCGGTCTCGGGCGTGTCCGCCGCGGGGCTGGTGACCGTGGTGACCTGGACAATGTAACTGCCGAGCCAGCGATCGAGATAAGGCGGCGCGGTTGTGTTATCACGCGACCAGGCCAGGTTGGTGATGCTCAGGCTCTTGCCGAAGGCGACGCCGATGAACGGGTCCGGATCATCCACGCCGGAAATCCAGCTTTGTGAATTGCCGTAAAGGCCGTCATTGACGTTCTTGATGAAGTGAACGCCGAGGTCCAATTGGCTGCTTCCAATAGCCACGCTTCCCTTCGAGGACAGCGCCGCGTTATCGGGGGCGTTCGTCCCTGAGAATTGGCCGTCGTTGCCATCCCAGGTAATCAAATAACCCGGTTGAGGCTGAATCCGCATGACGCTGTATTGCAGTTCGGTCAATGGGCTGACGTTGATTTCCAGCTCATCAATGGCCATTTGCGCGCTGGAGACCTTGATCCGGAGACCGGTGGCCTGGATCGGGGCGCCGTTGGCGCTGATATCATAGCGGTGGCGCAGGTGCGGAATGAACAATGGGCCTGGTTGGTAACTCAAGGTGCCGATCGTGACCCAGCCGGTGGCCGGATCGCTGGTCTCAGCCATGGTGGTGGCGGGATCAGCCGCGGTGGTCACCTGGAGGGTGTAAGTGCCGACGGCGCGATCGGTTGAGCCGGCATCGGGATCGCCGGTGTTATCGCGGCCCCAGACGATGTTCGTGATATTGACCATTCCACTGAATTTCA
>JAMCZD010000241.1:714-2895 GCA_023473405.1 Candidatus Omnitrophota bacterium | reverse complement strand
ACCGATCTCACCGTGCCGATTTCCGATTGTCACGGGCGGAATGGTCCCCGCCACCGTGAAGGTGCGGCGATACCAAAATGCGTCCCGCCGTAAATCCTTCCGCGGCCCCTTCCGGCGATCCGCCACTTTCGGCCCTGGCTCGACAAAGGGCGGCTGCGCCATGTCGATCAGTCCGGGCACTGGCACTTGATGAGCGAACGCCACCGGGGTATTGGTGAGCGAACCTTCCGCAACCTGCCAGGTGCCATCGAGCGAGATCGTCTGCCTGGCGACGACATCCCGCGACAGGGCGCAAGTTGCGATCGCGAAGATTGCGGACAATATCATTATTCTCATTATCGTTTGATGGCAATGACCACGGGAATGTCGATCCGGGTATTGCCGGCTTCGTTGTCTATCTTGGAAGTTTGCATTCCTCGTGTTCGGTGCTGACCACGCAACCGCGTTCATCCACGACGTTCAGGTAATAAACACGGGTTCCCGCGGGGAGAGAAGCTTCGATCCGATTCCCCACCAGGCTTGCCGGTTGCGCCTCCCATCGGCGGTCTGGCCAGCGGCCCGTGTCTTTGGTGTAATTCAGCTCGGCTTTGGCCACGCTGACTTGGGCCGAATAAGTTGCCCAGACGTTCGTGCCCTCCCGGCCTTGACCGGTAATTTTAGGAAGCGCCGCTTCACCCTTCAGCAGGCTGTCGGCAAAGACCCGGATTTCCTCGGGGTTTTCCCCCGGACCGCCGTGCCCATGCGGCATCCGAAGCCGGATACAGAGAATCCGGGGGCCTTTGGGCAGGCGATAGGATAGTTGCAGGGCATTCAGGGTGTAAGCGAAATCGTTGCTGCCGCTCACCCAGAGCATGGGCATCTCGGCGTCTGCCAGGTATGCCGACGGGTCCCACCAGGCCATCCAGCGAGCCGCCCGTTCCGAACCCAGTTTGGCCACACTGTCCGCGAAGGTGTGCTGGTCGGTAAAACCGCAGCCGTAAACCGGCACCGCCAGTTTGAACCGCCGGTCCACCCCGGCAATAATGCAAGTCAGATATCCGCCCCAGGAAATGCCGGTGACCCCCGTCCGCGCCGGGTCCACCTCGGGGAGAGAGCGGAGCAGGGAGTGCGCCAAAATGGCATCTGCAACGGCATGGTACGTCCATTGGTCCTCGCGGGGCCAGTCAATCTGGTCCCAACCACCCCAACCCGGAGGACCGCCTTGTGCATCGCGAACATACTGGCCGTAGTTGCCCACAGGAACCTGCCCACAGGTATCCATGGCACTCGCGGCATAGCCACGCCCCACCCACAATCGCACCCATTCCTCAAATGCGGTCCCGCCACCCCCATGCACCAGCACCATGCCCGGCACCTTCTCCTTGGCCGTGGTCTTGGGAATCCCCAGCCAGGCGAACACCCGCGTCGGTTGGCCCCGAAATAACGGACCCGTGAAGAAGAGCGCTTTGACTCCATCGGCTTTCGGACGCTCCAAAGCCGTCCACTTGGGCGGATTGGTGAGCGTGTTCAGGTCCCACGGAATGGCGGATTGATTGGTTTGGGCGAGGGTTTGTTCTTGACCCGCCAGAAAACCCAAGGCTAAGACCGCCGCCAGGAGCAATGCGCTTTCGACAGCGCGCCCATTGGGGAATGCCGCCTGGTGTGTCTTTTTGCGGACCAGAAAAAGAAGAGGCCGTATATTCATAGATAGCAACTCATGCGGTCATTCAGCGCTGGAACAGACCAGCCACCATGACGTGTTAGTTGGGTCCTATTCAATGAAGCACGGAGGCGTGCCGTCAAGATGGAAAGCGTTTTGGGGAATCGTGGTTCCGTCGGCGGATTCTGCCAACCGGGCTCTAAGCGCGCCTTTGTGGACACGAAGATTGCCCCGGGGCAGAACGTGCTGGTGTAATCCCATGGCAGAGAGACAATCTCTTTCCGCGCCAAGTGGCTGGCCGGAGACAACCAGCCAAACACCCGCTGTTACTTTAATCGCCTGGCAAAAACCGTCCTGCTTCCGGTGCCATCCCTTAACGGCACTCCAGGCGCGCGCAATTCAACCTGCGCGACCAACATCGGACCGACCTTTGCGAACTTCGAACACCATCCGGTCCTCCCCAAGCCGAACCATTCGGTTGCCGTGTCAGTGGCGGCGTCCGACCTCCAAGGAGTGGTTTCTTGCGGGTTATGGTGGTCCAC
>JAMCZD010000241.1:0-704 GCA_023473405.1 Candidatus Omnitrophota bacterium | reverse complement strand
AGCATTGGCCTTGCTATGGACGCTCCCGCTGCCGCGCTCCTGGGTGATCCAGCCGGCAACGATACCGTCGCTGGCGTTAGGCCTGGCAACTCCAAGAAACAGATAACTCGAGGCAGCCGAGTCCGCCCCCTTCAATCCGTCCACTGATGGCTCTTCATGGAACAACGATCCGATGACCGCGAGCAACGGCGTTTTCCAGGGAACCATCCCGGGATTCCCCGCCGCAACGGTCGTTCAATTCTATGTTCAGGCTGCGGACGGCTCGGGCGTGAGCTCGACTTATCCAGCCCGCAGCCCCGAGTCTCGGGCCCTCTACATCGTGAACGACGGCCAGGCATATGCCGGCAGGCTGCATCATTTGCGCCTGATAATGACTAAAGCCGACTCTGATTGGCTCCACGTAATCACCAACGTGATGAGTGACGCCAGACTCGGTGCCACCGTGGTTTGCGACGTCACTCTGGACGGCCCACTATGGCAGTCTACTCGGACAGAATTGGAATGGCATCCTCAACTACATCGGACAGCGCGCTGGTTTTGTAATGAGCCGGTTGCCTACCGCGACCCATTTTGCTATCACGGTCAACGGGGGAAACGATTTCCGCGTCGCTTCCGGAGTGGACTGGAAACGATGGGACGGCAAGCCGCGCGGTTACGAGGGCCTTCTGACCGATACCTGCTATGCCTTAACCGCCTATATTACC
>JAMCZD010000184.1 GCA_023473405.1 Candidatus Omnitrophota bacterium | reverse complement strand
TTGCCGTAGAGAAGCAAAGGGCAACATAAAGAAACATGGAATGTGTAATGTGGAGATGTGACCCTGCCTGTGTTTCGAAGCTTGAGGACTGGTCTCGTACACGCTAGAGTGCAGGGATGACTTTCAAGGCAATTATCCATAAAGCCGACGACGGTGGCTATTGGGCGGAGATACCCGCTTTGCCGGGTTGTGTCACGCAGGGTGACACGGTGGAGGAGGTGACCTCCAATTTGCGTGAGGCTATTGAAGGCTGGCCCTCTGTCGAAACGCCTGTGGGGCCTATGGCAGAAACCGACCGGGTCATTGAGTTGGCCCTGCGAAACAGGTTTCAGGCAAGGATTTTGCCAAGGCGATTCAGCGAACAGGCTGGAGTTTGGCGCGTATTCATGGCAGTCACCACATCTACGTCAAGCGCGGGCGCCGGGAAAGGATTGTCATTCCGATTCACGGAGATCGCCCGCTAAAGGTTGGGCTATTGCGCACCTTGATGAAAATCGCCGAGTTGACCGAAAGAGACCTGTGATGGCTTAGCCAACGATGAATGGCAGGCCAAACAAGGCCGCCCCTCAGACCGGCGAACAATCCAATTTCAGATTATTGATCTTGGTGCAAGAAATGTTTTCAGAAATGCCATACATCTAATCGATTCGCACCTGTGTTACTCGAATCGGATCAAGGTGAAGGAATGCGGAGGGAAGGCGCGGCTGGTATTGCCGTCGGTGATTCGGTGGTTCCATTGGCTGCTCACCGGGACCAAGTTGTCAGGCTCGCTTGAGGTATTAACGGCGTTCAATGGACCAGACAACTCGGTCACTTGGGCGACCGGGTTGGCAGGCGTAAACCCGGTGATGTGAATTTGCGCAGAGATTTCATTATCAGTTGGGTTCACTACTTGCAGCAGGAGAAACTTGCGGTCTTTGCTGCGTTTGGCGTTTGCGTCGAGGCTGTTTGTGGCGCCGGTCACCTGGCAATGGACCAGTTGGGGGAGGTAGTTGCGGGAGAGCATCTGGGTTACGTAGCCGGGCGGCTGCAGCCAGACATGCGATGGATCGAGGAACAGGAGGCCCTGGTTCCAGCCGTTATCGTTCTGGCCGTCGGGTTGGAGGCAGTTGGCCGAGGTGGCGATGGGAATGCGCCCGTCGCGCTCGACAGCCTGGATGGCCACGGCATTGGCCAGGGCGCGCCGTTGGCTGTGGTTGCCGGCGTTGAACTCGAACACGACTACTTTGTGCCGGGCACCGTCTGATATCTTGTCCAGCGCGTTCCGGAACGACCACATGCCGGCAAGGGTCGAATCGGGCAGGGGACCGTCGGTGCCCACATGGACGTCGAACCAGACTTCGCGGTTGTGCTGTTTCGCGAGCTGCAGAATCCGCTGCTGGCCGGCGAGGCTGGTGATGTCCGAGGCGGCGCCCTGGAAGTTGAACGGATTCAGAATGGGCTGGCTGTAGAGGAAGTCGCCCACCACGAGGACGATATTCGGGTCCTTCGCCCAAATGGCCTTGGCCATCGCCTCGAACCTGGCGGCATATTCTTCGTCGACACGTTCCTCGTTGCCGAGTTCGAGGTAGTGAAGGCGGTAGGGTTGGGGATGTCCGTCGGCGACGCGGCGTTGTCCCCATTTACTGTCCGCCGGGCCCTTGGCGAATTCGATGAAGTCGCCCATGTCCTGGGGTGACTCGCCCATGTTGAAGGCGGGGATGTATTCGAAACCGGCGGCTTCGCAGAAAGCCATGAAGTCAGGAATCCCCCAGCCGTTGGACGAATAAGGGTACCAAGTGCCGCGATAGGGTGGGCGGCGATCACGCGGGCCGATCATCTTTTTCCAGCGGTATTCGGGGTGATTGACCATGGAACCGCCATAGCGCAACACCGTGATGCCCTGGTCAATAAGCGCTTCCGCCACATCCTTGCGGACGGGCAATCCTTTGAACCGGCCCCATTCGCCGGGCTGAAGAAAGGCATAACCCAGGAGAACGCTGCCCGGCTGCTTGAGTTTGATGGCAAAGCGGCCGGCTGTGTCGGCCTGGTTCGGGGTCAATTGGAAATCGATTCGGTGCCAGTCCCCGGGCATGGCTTCAAGACGCGTCTCGGCATAGATTATTTTACCGTCGGCGCTCTCGAGGGAGACGTAGAACTCGGTGGATTGGCCGGTTTTCACGCACAAACAGCCCTCGTAAGGTTTGCCGGTTTCGAAATGCATGCCCCAGCGATTGAGACCTTGATTTTCGATGCCGATTTCACCCTGGCCATCCGCCAGCGAGAGGCGTTGACTCTGAGCGCCGAGGAATGGATTGGTTTTGTCGATGCCAAAACCGCCGCGAACAGCGCCCCGCTGAAACGGTCGCCACATGCGGCTGACTTCGCCATTCACCGGTTGCGGAACGGGCTCGAAAGCGAGGTCAACTTGCTTGCCTGCGGTCCGGACCCAGAGGTTGCGAAATTGCGCGGGCCTCTGCCAGGTGCGCAATCCCACTTGGCCTCGATCGAGCGGATGCTCCCGATCCTCGTAGGTGAGCACGTTGGTATTGCCGACGTAAATCTCGAGTGACGTTGGTTCGAGCTTGACCCGAAGCGGAATCCATTTGCCGATGGGCACGTTGCAACGGGTGTCGCGGATCAGTTCGAAGTCCTGCCGATGCCGGCCCAGTCGCAACGACTTGGTGTGGGGATCGAGCGCCACCTCGTAGCCGGTGAACCTGTCCGCACCAAGGCCGGCCTCGGCCACTTTGACAATCAGGCCGGCATTGCCCGCATTGGCATCGGGAAACAGCACCTCGACGCCGACCTCACCCTCCGAAAACGACGGCTCGTCCGCGATCAGCTTTGGACCTTCACCACCCGCTTCGACCAATATCTCTGGCCTTACCTGCAAGCTGATCTCGAGGCCGGCAG
>JAMCZD010000343.1 GCA_023473405.1 Candidatus Omnitrophota bacterium | reverse complement strand
CGGCGGAGACGGTGTCTTTGGATCGCCGGCGGTCGGGCGGCCGGGATTCCGGGACAAAAATGCACTTTCCCTGGCTCTTAACGTGATCTACCGGTTCTAGTTAACCTTCTACAAAACCCCCTCCCGCCGAAATCGGGAGGGGTTTTTTGTTTATGGAGCACCCCCAAAAAGCCCAATTCACTTCGTCTCTCACTTTGGGTCAAGGCCAGAGCCCTCGCTACGCCGGCCCTTATTCATAGTCGCCCCCCGCCAAACCCGTATCCCGGCACACCCCGCGTTTTGAATCGGCCACGAACTCGAGGAGGAGCCGGGCAATATCACTGTTGAATTCGGCGCGTGCCTGTTCCAAGGCGGCGCGGAGATTCAGCCCGGAGCGGAACAACCGGCGATAAAGGCGTTTAAGTTCGAGTCGTTGTTGGCTGGTAAAGCCGGCGCGGCGCAAGCCGATGACATTCAATCCACAAATCCCGTTATCTCCACGGGCAATGGTGTAAGGCGGCAGGTCTTTGCTGATAGCCGAACCTCCCTGCATCAGGCTTAGCGTGCCTACGCGCACAAACTGATGAACCAGGCAATTACCGGATATGAAGGCGCGGTCGGACACCACGACATGCCCAGCCACGAGGGCGCCATTGGCAAGTATGACATGGTCGCCCAGGCGGGCATTATGCCCAACGTGGCTGTTGGCCATGAGGAAGTTGTGCGAGCCAATCACCGTTTCCTCGTCTGTCCGGTTCGAGCGGTGGACGGTTACATGTTCGCGGAACAGGTTGTGACTGCCGATCCGCAACCGAGTTGGCTCATTTTGGTACTTCAAATCCTGCGGTGCATCACCAATCACACAACCCGAGTGAAAAGAGTTGTTGGGACCGATCGTCGTGTGGCCCGTAAGGTGCACGTGCGGCCCTACCCGGCAGCCCTCCCCCAGCCTTACATATTCTTCAACAACGGCAAATGGGCCGATCTCGGCCGTCGAGTCGATTTGCGCCTTGGGATGAACAATTGCAGTCGGATGAACCATAGGAACTTAACGGAGGCAGGATAGAACAACGCGGCTGGTTTGGCTACGTATAAAAGTAACCTAGCTCACGCAACGATGCGTAGTCCTTGGCGTGGTCGGAGGTTCGCGCCCCCAGGATGATATGGTCCAAGACCTCGATTTTTAACAACTGGCCGGCTCGAATCAGGTCCCGTGTCACCTTGATATCCGCCTCGGACGGGGCGGGATCGCCGCTGGGATGGTTATGGACCAGGACAATGGCGGAAGCATTGGCGGTTATTGCGGGTTTGAACACCTCGCGCGGATGCACCAGGATCGTGTCGAGAGTGCCCTGCGACACCTTCGCCACCGAGATGAGCCGCCTCCGGGTGTTGAGCAGGACGACCTGGAACTGTTCAACCTGGAAAAAGCGATTCTCCTCCCGCAAGAGGTCGGCGATCAGGTCCGGGTGATCGAGCAGCGGTGAATTGGCGCGCATCTCCTGGGCCATGCGGGAGGCCAGGGTGAAAGCGCTCTTCAGGGCAATCGCCTTGTCACGCCCGATTCCCTTGACCGATTGCAACTCAGGCAAGGACGCCCGGGCCAGGGCATCGAGCGTCCCGAATTTTTGCAGCAGTTGTTCAGCCACCTGGACCGCCGAACAACCCATCGTGCCAGTCCGGATCAGAATGGCAATCAAGTCGGCGTTTCGCAATGCCGCCGCTCCCAGCTCGACCAGGCGCTCGCGCGGTCGCTCCTGGTCGGGCAAGTCTTTGATCCGAACATTACGGGGCACCATGATCGCGCACGAGGTAAGGGAGAAACTCCTCCAGCATCCGCGGAGGGATACGCGCTTTGAAGCTGGCAACGGGGCCGCTATAATCGGATTCGACGACCTGGGCCACGGCGTGTAATCGAGCCATTATGGCGGCCGCTTCGTGGGGTATGGCCAACTCGACAAAACGCCGGACAGGCCGCAGGGCCGTGCCGAGTTCGTCCAACAGAGTGGAGAACCCGGCGCCGGTTTTGGCCGATACTGCGACGGCATGAGGGTATCGTTCCAGATATTGGCCGACCATGTTCCCATTTTGGAATCGGTCGATTTTGTTGAGGATCATGAGGGTGGGCTTGCCAGTAGCCCCGATTTCTCCCAGAACTTGGTTGACCGCCTGAATTTGTTCCGCCGCCTGTGGATGGCTAATGTCCACCACGTGCAAGAGCAGGTCAGCCTGGACAACCTCTTCCAAGGTCGCTTTGAATGCCTCCACCAATCGATGCGGCAATTTGCGAATGAAACCCACGGTGTCGGACAAGAGCACATTTTGATTCGTCTCCAATCGCAATCGACGCGTGGTCGGATCGAGCGTGGCGAATAACTTGTCCTCGACCAGCACCAACGCCCCCGTTAGCGCGTTGAACAAGGTCGATTTGCCGGCATTGGTGTAACCAACGATCGAGGCCAGGGGCCAATGACATCGGCGCCGGCCGCTTCGTTGGGTGGACCGCTGCTGCTGGACCTGGCGAAGTTCCTCGGTGATGGTGTGAATCCGTTCCTGAACCCGGCGACGGTCTGTCTCCAATTGAGTTTCGCCTTCGCCCCGCATGCCGATGCCGCCCTTTTGGCGCGACAAATGCCCCCAGAAGCGGGTCAGCCGCGGCAACAAATGTCTCAGAAGCGCCAGCTCGACCTGTAGTTTTCCTTCGCGGGTAAGGGCGCGTTGGGCAAAGATATCGAGGATCAACGAGGTGCGGTCTATAACCTTGCAATCAAAAATGCGCTCCAAATTGCGCGCCTGAGCCGGGCTAAGCTCGTCGTCGAATATCACGGTGTCAATGTTCGCGCTCCGGCATTGACGGGCGAACTCGTCCGCTTTGCCCGTTCCGATGAAGGTTGCGGTATGCGGCACCTCCAGTTTCTGCATGCCGTCGCCCACAATCGTTGCCCCGGCCGTCGCCGCAAGCTGGGCCAGCTCATCAAGCGAATCGCGCACCTCCCATGACGCGCGCGCCTTCAGTTCCACGCCGATGAGAAAAACTCGTTCCGTTCTTCTGGTGGCGGTTGATAAAAGCGCTTTCAATTCATCCGGGCCATGGTTCAAAAACCAAATTACGACGCATACTTACTTAATCTCCTTTGCAGCGAAACCGATGGTTTGTCAAGCTATCCATCATTGAACTTTCCTCAAGGCAGGGCCGAGCTGCCGTTCGTCCGATTTTTGGGAGTGCGAGGGCAGGCCGCATTGCCCGACACCGCCTTGAGCCGGGGCGGAAAGCGGCCCTCGCCGCTTCGCTCTGCCGGCGCGCTCCACATTGCACGCTCCTACGCCCTTCACGCTCTCACGCTCCTACGCTCTACCCTCCACGCGCGGATGAAGGCATCAGTGTTACCTTATCTTCTCCACCAATTTGCGTGCCACCAGTTCAAGATTTGCGTCAGCCTCGAGCAGCACCCAATTCAAGCTCATCTGATGCCGGAACCAGGTCCTTTGGCGTTTAGCGAACTGCCGCGTGCGTTGTTTCACGAGCTCGACCGTTTCCGCGAGGGATCGCTCGCCGTGAAGGTATTCCACCACTTGCCGATAGCCAATGGCTTGCAGCGCGGTCCGGTTTTCTTCCAATCCGTCACGCAGCAGTTGGCGTGTTTCTTCGACTAACCCCCGTTTGAACATCTCCTCCACTCGGGCGTTGATGCGCTGGTGGAGGTCCGAGCCCTGGCGTTCAAGCCCAATAAAACAGGAACCGGCCGCGTCAGCGTCCTTGTCCGGCAACGGAATCTCCCGGGACCGCGACCATGGGGATTGTTGCGATAATAATGACTTCCCGGTTTGCCGGACCACTTCCAAAGCTCGAATTACACGCCGTCGATTCTTCCGGTCGATGCGGGCGTAACCCAGGGGGTCTTTCCGGCTCAGTTCAACCAGCAAATCGGGAAGCGGCATGGATTCCAATTCGGACCGGATACCGGTGTCGGGCGCAGGTGCCTGGCCCAGACCCTCGCAATAAGCCTTGAAATACAGGCCCGTCCCACCACAAAAAATCGGGAAATGCCCTCGTGATCGAATCTCCTCAACGGCGGCTTTCGCGCAGCGAACGAACTGGGCGGCATCGAAAGGTTCGTTTATCGGTGCCACGTCAATCAGGTGGTGCGGGACAGCCCGGCGGTCCGCCGGCAAGGGCTTGGCGGTGCCAATATCCATGCCGCGATAAACCTGCATGGAATCAACCGACACAATTTCACCTCCCAACGCCCGCGCCAGGCTCATTGCCAGCCCGCTCTTGCCCACCGCGGTGGGGCCGGCAAGAAACACCGCTCCCGAACGGTTCGCTAGCTCGCTTTGGGCAAGGTCCGAGCTTCCTCCTTCGGGTGCCTCTCGTTGTACCATGACAACAAAAAGATCAAACCGACGCCGCTGCAGATGGCAACGTCAGCCACATTGAACGCGGGGAATCCAATCTCACCGCTCCCGCGTCGCTGGACATAGAAATAAATGAAATCAATCACGTGCCCGACACGCACACGGTCATACAAATTGCCCATAATGCCGCCAAACATGAGCCCGAGGGCAATTTGCCCCAGAACCGTGTGAGAATCGAAGTGACGGTGGTTTAAAAACAGCACCACTAAAGCCACCAGCGACACCACGGCCAGCACTCGATTGTAACCATAGAAAAGACTCCAGGCCGCACCCGTATTGCCCCAATACACGAATTTGAAGAAACCGCTCACGACCACCTTCTGCTCCGCATACCCCAGCAGATGCAAAACCGCCAACTTGGTGGCTTGATCAAAAAGAAATACCAGCACGGCTACCAGCGCCATGCGCTTGGCGGGAATCCAACTCATGCCTCTAATTTGTCCGCATCGGCATCAAAACGTAGAGAAATGGGCCGTTTGTCTTTACCACTCCAGGACTCAATTCGTCCGTCAGTTCAAGGAAAACTTCGTCGTTTTCCAGCGCCTTGAGCGGGTCCATCAGAAATCCCGGATTGAACGCAACGGCCAAATCGCCACCGTTGTAATTGACGGCCATACTTTCTCGGGCCTCACCAACATCGGGTGAATTGGCCGTTATCGCCAGGTTATTTTTGCTGAAATTCAATTTCACCGAATTCGCCTTGTCGCTGGTCATGAACTCGGCCCGCCGCAACGCGTACAATAATTCCTCGCGCATCAACGCAATCCGTTCTTTGGATTCCGCGGGAATCACTTGACGATAGTTGGGGTAACTCCCTTCCACCAGCTTGGAAACGAGCAAGACGGAAAATCCTTTCGTGTCTTCCAGGTTGAATGCCGCCTGATTCGCCGACCATGCAATCTCCATTTTCCCGCCAAGCTGAAGCAGACGATTCAGCTCGTTGATCGCCTTTGTCGGGACTATGAACTCCTTTTGGCCTTCAATGGGCACGTCCATCTCCTCCTCGACCAGCGCCAGCCGGCGTCCATCAGTCGCCACCAGCGTCATTTTCTGCTCTTTAATGCTGAAATAAATGCCGTTTAACACGTAACGCGCCTCGTCGGTCGAAATCGCAAACGACGTCTTGCGCAACATGGCTCGCAACTTGTCCTGCGCCAATATGATCTTGTTGTCCTCAATCACCTGCGGCAACTGCGGAAAATCCTCCGCCGGCAGGCCGTTCAACCGATAATAGGAAGCGCCCGCCTGCAATCGGCATCCGTTCCGTTCGTCAACCTCGACCTCGATCTCCGGGGTCGGCAATTCACGCACGATGCCAAACAATTTCTTCACGGGCACTGTGACCACCCCAGCCTTCGCCACATTGGCTTCCACTTTGCACCCGATTGTAACGTCCAAATCCGTAGTCGTCAGTTGAAGCTGATTGTTCTCCGCTTGCAGTAGTACATTGGCTAAGACCGGCAGGGTCGTGCGCGTACCGACAATATTTTGCACGGCTTGAAGCCCATTGAGGAGCTGTTCTTTGCTGATCGTAAGTTTCATGGCACCCTTAATAAGATTAACGTACGTGCTTCTCCACTATTATTATTAAGCTCTGTGAATAAAGAAAACGATCAACAGTGTCAAGGCTTTCACAAGTACTTACGATAAATCGCCTCGGTGAAAAAGTCGCCTCCAAAATCCCAAAATGCACCGCCCGGACTTGTATTCACGATCATTTAATCCTTTATTCACGGTTTATTGAACGGTTATTAGGCGGACCGTGCCCGCTCGATAACGCCGGGCAAGACCTTTTCCAATGCAATCAGGTCCGCTTCCCCCGTCTCGCGCCCCATTGATATTCTCACCAAAGACCGGGTAAATTCACGCGGCACTTTCATTGCCTCGAGAACGTGAGAGGTGCGCATCGAGCCCGAAGCGCATGCCGCCCCGCCGGAAACACAAATCCCTTCCATGTCCAATCCACTCACCAGGGTAACGCTGTCACAGCCGGCCACGGAAAAGGCCACTGTATTGCTCAGACGCTCACTCCGCTCACCAAGGACCAACACGTCCCGTATCGACTCCAATAGCCGGATTACCCTTTGGCGTAACATGCGAAGCTGGTCCAACGGAAAGACCGGGTCCAAAACAAATCGGCAGGTTGCCTCGGTAAGACCCGTTATTGCCGCGAGATTTTCCGTTCCGGGACGGCGTTCGTTCTCCTGGCTGCCCCCAAACAACAGTGGATCAAGCTTCACCCCAGATCTGATGAACAACGCGCCGGCCCCTTTCGGGCCGTGAAATTTGTGGGCGCACACGGTCACCAGGTCGGCGTTGAATTGATGAATTGATGTTAATCGCTCCTTGCCGAACCACTGAACCGCGTCCGTATGGAAAAGAATCCCATGCTCCCGGCAAATACCGCCCAACTCACTTGCCGGCTGCAACACCCCGGTCTCGTTATTTGCCGCCATGATGGATACCAGAACGGTGTCGGGCCTGATCGCCTCACGCAAACTGTCAACCAAGACTCGGCCCTCGCTGTCCACCGGTAAGCAAGTAACGCTGTATCCCTCCTGCTCCGCCAGGTAACGGAAGCAATTCAGAACAGAATGATGCTCCACCGCCGACGTGATCAGATGACGGCCATAGCCGCGCCGTCGCCGTGCCGCCCCGAGAATGGCCAGGTTGTTGGCTTCCGTGCCGCCGCTGGTAAAAACCACTTCGCCTGCGCCGCAACCCAAAACGCCGGCCACGCGCTCGTGCGCCGCATCAAGCAGTACGCGGGCACGCTGGCCGATCCGGTGCGGGCTCGATGGATTTCCGTAAATCTCGACAAGCACCGGGACCATGGCGGCGCGCACGAACGGGTCCAGCGGGGCAGTCGAATTGTAATCAAAATATATTTGATTCATTAATGCGCATCATTATATATACAAACCATCCGTTGGGAAACCGAATCTCAAATCTCGTTGACGCTTGACCAGGCCGGGTTAAGATAGAGCCATAGGAAAGAAGTTTGAATTATTGAATCGAAAGTAAATGACTATGGCTGTAAAAGTTGCTATCAACGGTTTTGGACGCATTGGGCGGTTGGTCTATCGCGCCATTTCCGAACAGGGTTTGTTGAACCGCAACGTCCAAGTTGTCGCCGTTGGAGATATCGTTCCGGCGGACAACCTGGCTTACTTGCTGAAATTCGACTCCACCCAGGGCCGATTCAACGGCACTGTCTCTTCGAAAAAGTCCGGACCTGATAAAGCTGAAGATGACATCCTGGTCGTCAACGGTCAGGAAATGCGGGTTGTCAGCGCCAAGGACCCCGCGATGCTGCCGTGGAAAGATCTCGGGGTGGACCTGGTGATCGAGGCCAGCGGCCTCTTTACCGATGCCCTCAAGGCCAAGGGCCATCTCGCTGCCGGCGCCAAAAAGGTCATTATCACCGCCCCTGCGAAGAACGAGGATTTGACCGTGGTCCTGGGGGTCAACCATGAGAAATACGACCCTGCAAAACACAAGATCATTTCCAATGCCTCCTGCACCACCAACTGCCTCGCCCCCCTCGTTCATGTCCTCCTCAAGGAGGGATTCGGCGTCGAAGAAGGCCTGATGACCACGATTCACTCTTATACCGCCACCCAAAAGACGGTTGACGGCCCAAGCAAAAAAGACTGGAAAGGCGGGCGCAGCGCCGCAATCAACCTGATCCCGTCAACCACCGGGGCGGCTCGTGCCGTAGGACTTGTGTGTCCCGAAGTCAAAGGAAAACTAACCGGCATGGCCTTCCGCGTTCCAACCGCCACGGTCTCCTGCGTCGATTTGACGGTGCGGACGGTCAAGGAAACCAGCTACACCGAGATTGCCGCCGCTATGAAACGGGCGAGCGAAACCTATCTCAAAAACTACTTGGCTTACACCAATGAACAGGTTGTCAGCAGCGATTTCGTGCATTGCCCCGCCTCCTCGATTTTCGATGAAGGCTCCGGTATCGGGCTGAGCAGCCGCTTTTTCAAGCTGATCAGTTGGTACGACAATGAATGGGGTTACAGTTGCCGCGTCGCCGATTTGTTGAGTTACATGATCCAGCGCGGGCTGTAATTCAACACCCGAAGACAGACCAGCGGCGCCTTGGCGGAAGGCGCCGCTTTTTTATCACCTCAACCATGAAACCCTCGCAAACTCGGCCCAGGATAAAGCATGGCCTGATTGCCTTTGTCGGCTATATCCTCTCCCCGCTCTCCTGGTGGAATGACTGGTTCATCAATATTCCCCTGGCCCTCGCTTTTGCCTGGGTTTGCAGCCTCTTCTACCCCGCGGCATTCCAAGCCGCGCTGGTGGGTGGCTACTGGCTGACCAACGTGCTCGGTTTGATTTTGCTGCATTTTGGAACGGAACAAATGCTCACCTCCATTCCAAAGCGGCTTTCGCGCCGGACCATCATTAAGGACTTGGCCATCTCGTTGCTCTATACGCTATGCATCGTCGCCCTGGCCAAATGGAAAATTCTCCAACCTCTGCCCATTTTTGCCCATCATAATTGATATGAACAACAAAGATGAATCCTCATGGCTCAAATTCCAACGCCGTTTCCTTGCCTTCACCCCAATCGGCTTGAGCATTGATATAAGCCGAATGAATTATAAGGATGATTACTTCGAAACCATGAAACCGGCCATCGACCACGCCCTCTCTGCCATGAAGGCGCTCGAGGACGGCGCCATCGCCAACCCCGACGAAAACCGCATGGTCGGCCATTACTGGTTGCGAAATCCAGCAAAGGCGCCCAACAACACCATTCGCCAACAAATCGAGTCCAACCTGGAACATATCCTCCAGTTCGCCGCGCAAGTGCATTCGGGCGCCGTCTGCGGTGCCAACGGCCCATTTCAATACCTGTTGGTGATCGGCATCGGCGGTTCAGCTCTCGGCCCGCAATTTGTCTCGCACGCCTTGGGCCATCCCAACCACGACAAACTGCAGCCCTTCTTTATCGATAATACGGACGCGGATGGGATCGAAGCCGTTCTAAACACTATACCCGACCTGGGCAAGACCCTCTGCCTGGTAGTCTCGAAATCCGGTAAAACCATCGAAACCAGAAATGGCATGCTCGAAACCAAACATGCCTACGAACAAGCCGGGATCACCTTCGAGAAACACGCCGTTGCCATTACCGGAGAAAACAGCCAGCTCGACCAGGTCGCTCTCCATGACCGCTGGCTGGCTCGTTTCCCAATGTGGGATTGGGTCGGAGGACGAACAAGCGAATTCTCCGCCGTCGGGCTGCTGCCGGCGGCGTTGCAAGGAATCGATATCACAGCGATGCTGGCGGGGGCGCATTCTTGCGATGAGTTAATAGGTAACGATAACGCAAACGATAATCCAGCCATTATCCTCGCTCTAATGTGGTTCTATATCGGTAACGGCCACGGAGATAAGGCTATGGTTGTCCTCCCCTATAAAGACCGCCTCCTCCTCTTCTCCCGTTACCTCCAGCAGCTCGTCATGGAGTCCTTGGGTAAGGAATCGGACCTGGACGGGAAAGTGGTCCACCAGGGCATTACCGTATACGGAAATAAGGGATCAACTGACCAACATGCTTACGTTCAACAACTTAGAGATGGTCTACCCAACTTCTTCGTCACTTTCATTTCCGTCCTGAATGATGGACCGCACCCCTCTATCGAGGTCGAACCCGGCATCACCTCGGGCGATTATTTGCACGGTTTTCTACATGGAACAAAACAGGCCTTATATGAAAAGGACCGCGAATCAATGACCCTTACCATTAACGAAGTGTCCCCTTTCAGCTTGGGCGTTCTGATCGCCTTGTATGAGCGAGCGGTCGGCTTTTATGCTCCATTGGTCAATATTAATGCCTATCACCAGCCAGGAGTCGAGGCTGGCAAGAAGGCTGCAGCGGAATTGATCGCGCTCCAGAAAAAGGCCATGGCGCTACTCAGAGAATCCAAAGATGAATCCTTGACTTTGGATGAAATCGCCAATCGAATCGGCGCACCCAAACAAGTCGAGAGCCTGTTCCGGATTCTTGAGCACCTCGCCGCAAACCCAGGTCGCGGCGTCCGGAAAATCCCCGGCCCGAATCCCTTCCTTGCACGGTACCGGCTCGCCTGAACAAAAAATGCCCGTTTACCCCAAAAAATATGACGTAATCGTCGTCGGCGCCGGCCATGCGGGCATTGAAGCGGCCTTGGCCGTGGCTCGCATGGGACTCGAGTCATTATTGCTGACCATTAATCTCGATACCATCGGCCAAATGTCCTGCAACCCGGCCATCGGCGGCTCCGCTAAAGGACAATTGGCTCGCGAAATAGACGCAATGGGAGGTGAAATGGGGAGGAATACGGACCTGACGGGCCTTCAGTTCCGCATGCTGAACATGAAAAAGGGGCCATCGGTGTGGGCCCCAAGGGCGCAGTGCGACAAAAAGGCCTTCCAGTTCCGATTGAAATGGATTTGTGAACGCGAACCGCGCCTCGACCTCAAACAAGCCCAGGTTCGAAAAGTCCTGCACAATGACAGACGGGCCTGCGGTGTCGAAACCACCTTGGGCGTTCAATACCTCGCCTCAGCCGTTATCCTCACCACCGGCACCTTCCTGTCCGGCTTGATGCACATCGGCATGAACCGTATTCCCGGCGGACGGGCCGGGGAAGCCGCTGCACTGGGCCTTTCCGAGTCCCTGAAGGACATGGGTTTCGAGCTCGGCAGACTGAAAACAGGTACACCACCACGCATCTCCCGCCGGTCCATCGATCTTTCCAAAGTCCAAGCGCAGAACGGCGATGAGCCGGTTCCCTATATCAGCTTTTGGAAGGAGGATTTGTTCCACGTGGAACAATGGAATTTAAATGAAACCGGGCCAAAGGACTCCCAATCCAAATACCCCCCTGGCTCCATTTTGGCCCGCCAGAATGGACAGTTGCCTTGCTACGTCACCTACACCACAAGCAAAACAGCCGACCTGATCCATGCCAACCTGGATAAATCGCCGCTTTACTCCGGCGTCATCGAGGGCGTCGGCCCACGATACTGCCCATCCATCGAGGATAAAATCGTCAAGTTCCCCGAGAAAGATCGCCATCAAATCTTTCTCGAACCGGAGGGAATCGCCACCGAAGAGTTTTATGTCAACGGCTTTTCCACAAGTCTCCCCATCGATATCCAATTCGAATTGGTAAAAACTATCATTGGCTGCGAATCCGCCGAGATTCTCCGTCCCGCCTATGCCGTTGAATACGACTTCGTCCCCCCGACTCAGTTGCTGCCTACGCTGGAAACCAAGATTTGTCGGAACCTGTTTCATGCCGGACAAATCAACGGCACCTCGGGATATGAAGAGGCCGGAGCCCAAGGACTCGTCGCCGGTATAAACGCCGCGCTGAGCATAAAGGGCGGAAGTCCGCTGGTCTTAAGACGCGACCAAGCCTATATCGGGGTCCTCATCGACGATTTGATCACGAAAGGCACCGTTGAACCATATCGGATGTTCACTTCGCGCGCCGAATATCGGCTCCTGCTCAGGCAGGACAATGCCGATTCGAGGCTAACGCCGTTGGGACATCAACTCGGTTTGGTTTCGACGCGTAATTACCTCCGGTTTCAGGCTAAGCAAGCGGCCATTCAGGAGGAATTAAGCCGGCTGGAACAAACGCGGCAAGACTCGATTTCCCTGGCCCAGTTGCTTCGCCGCCCCGAGGTTCACTATGACACTATGCCCGGACGAAAGGAGATTATCGATCCGGAAGTTGCGCAACAGGTGGAAATCATATTGAAATACTCGGGCTATATTGAACGCCAGGAGATTGACGTCCTCCGATTCAGAAATCTCGAGGACAAACGGATTCCCGCCTGGATGGATTATCGGTCCATATCGAGCCTCCGAACCGAGGCACGGCTGAAATTGGAGAAAATCCGACCCGTAACCCTGGGACAGGCCTCGCGGATTTCCGGCGTGTCACCCGCTGACATCAGCCTTTTGCTGGTCTGGATGAAGCGAGGTCCTCAAAAGCCGTTGCCCGTCCCCTCTGAATCCGACGAATGAAATGTTCCACGTGGAACATCCCCTCAACCTTCTCTTTATTTGATTGGGTGCTCCCCTTGCCAGAGCTGGAATTGATATAAGGCCGCCACCACCAGCGAATGGCGTATCTCCCCCTGCGTTACCCGCTGATTGATCTCCGAAAGCGGCACCAATCGAGTGATTAGGTCCTCGGTCTGGTCGAAATCGACAGGATGCCGCTTCTCGCAATTACGCAATAATACCGTGTAGCAGGTATTGCTCATGATCGCCGGATTCGGAAAAACGCGGCCAATTATCTGGACGCCTTCGCCGTCGTAACCGGTTTCCTCCCGCAATTCCCTCACGCCCGTTGCCTCCGGCGAGGCGTCCCCTGCATCCATTAATCCGCCCGGGATTTCAAGCTCAATGGTGTTTGTCCCGTGGCGGTATTGCTCGATCATGACCACTTCCTGCCTTGCGGTCAGGGCGACCACGTTCACCCAATTGACCGTGTCGATAACGAAAAACTCGTGCGGCTCGCCTGTGCGCGGCGATTTCTTCAAATCAGACCGCAAACTGAATATGCGGAACCGTCCGATGATCTTCGATTCTATCTGTGGCCATGGCTGGATCATAGCCTCTCCAACCCTATTTTATCGAATCAGCGGGGACAATGCGGATGCTCTCTACCCCAACGCGCGTCGTTGGTTTGCTCATTTCGCCACTGCCACTGTCGGTCAACGGCACGTCGCCAATCGTCCCTAAAACATCATCTCCCTTGATCAGCTTGCCAAAAGCGGTGTACTTCCCGTCCAAAAAGCTGGCATCACCCAGACAAATGAAGAATTGGCTTCCCGCCGAATCCGGGTCTTGAGACCGAGCCATTGAAATCACCCCGCGCTGGTGCGAATGACTGTTGAACTCGGCTTTGATATGATACCCAGGCCCACCCGTTCCAACACGCGGATCGTCTGTCTTGCTCAATGGGTCTCCTCCTTGAATCATGAACCCTTTAACAATTCGATGAAATGCCGTGCCGTCATAGAATCCTTGCCTCGCCAGTTTCTCGAAATTAGCGACCGTGTTCGGCGCCGCTTCCGGCCAAAACTCGATTACCATTTCGCCCATCGTAGTTTTGATTACGGCAACTTCGTTGGTGCTTGCGTTTGATTGCGGCGTTGAATTGGTGGATTTCACAGTGTTTGTATCTTCCGTGCTTGAGGATTGAACTTGATGGCAGGCAGTTGCCAACCCCATCAGGAGGCAGGCCGTGCCGGCGAAAATGAATAACTTCATGGCCAAATAGTTGCCATGCCTCGACCGCATTGTCACGCGAAGTTTTCAGTCCAATCAATATCTATTCACCGCAACCAGGCGCTAACCTCGAAGTGAAACATCAATTCCAGGCCCGACAAAAAGGTTATCACGTAGATCAATCGCGTAAAAAGTGCCTCCGATACCTTCCGGTTCAGCCAAATCCCCAGCCAAACTCCCACCGGAACCAATGGCAGAAACACCAGGCTGACGGCAACCGTGTGCCAGGTGATGACCCCGTTCGCGACGAAAAACGGCAACTTAATCCAGTTAATCCACGTGAAAACCAAGACCGTCGTGCCCACGTATATCTCCTTGGGCAATTGCTGCGGGATGAGGAAAACGCTGATTACCGGCCCAGCCCCGTGCGCCATGCTCGACGTAATCCCCGCCCCAATCCCGCACGGTATGCCAACCTTGTGATTCGGCGAGAATGTCCCTTCCGCCCGGAACACTCGCTCCCGAATCACTTGGAACAGGACAAACGCCACCGCCAGGAAGCCAATCGCCTGGTTCAATTGGCGCGGCGATAATCCGCCGATCAAATGCACACCGATTACCACTCCCACAACCACGCCCGGCAATAGATAAGCCAGGTTCCGTCGGTCCCATTTCCTCCAGTAATAGCGCAGCGAAAAAATGTCGCCGGCGCACAGCAGCGGTAATAACACCCCAATCGCTATTCTGGCATCAAAAGCCATCACGCATAGCGGTGTCGTCAACATCCCCAGACCCCCTCCAAATCCCGCCTTCGAGAGCCCAATAAACAGCACCGCCACT
Organism: Candidatus Omnitrophota bacterium; assembly: GCA_023473405.1. GTDB lineage: Bacteria > Verrucomicrobiota > Verrucomicrobiia > Limisphaerales > UBA1319 > JAMCZD01. The sequence continues at coordinate 820 of JAMCZD010000343.1, read as the reverse complement.
CCGGCCATCAAATTCTTCGTCAACTCGTTCGCAACCATTTTCTTGACTATAAGTGTTCTACTGTTACTCGCCTAACCTACCAGCCAAAACGCGGCCCCCGGCAAACAGAGTGTTTTAAGCCTGGTTGACTCGCAAGTGATATTCTTCCTTCTTGGTTATCTTGGTTGCGGCTTGCTGTTCCTTTTTCTTATCCGTCCAATCCGCGCAACCCGTGGTTTTCTCGATATTCTCCGCGGTTAAAGCTCGACTTCACGCTCCCTGTCGGCCAAGACTTTCAATGCCGAGTCCGAAGATAAGAAAATAATTAATATAATTATTGACATAATGAAATATAAAAATATAATATCAATAATTTTATTTGCAGTATTCGCCGTTGGTTTTTCCCTTGGAACCACCACCGCGATCGCCGTCTCCAACGCTCTCCCATCCCTCGAGGCCCAATGGATTTGGACTCAATGCGAGCATCGCGATCCCTTCCAGTTCGTCCGGTTCCGCCGTGAATTTGTCCTTGACCAAAAGCCCGGTGAGGCAACGGCCTTTGTCGCCGCCGACACCTTTTATCGCTTGTGGATCAACGGGAACCTGGTGATGCATGGCCCGGCCCGCAGCAGCGCCGGAAAGGCAACCGTGGACCCTGTCGAACTCGGAGGCTATCTCCGAACCGGGACGAACCGGGTGGAAGCCGAGGTATTCCACGGCGTCGCGCGGTTCGAGGCACTGGCGCAGGCGCCGGGATTCCTTTGCGACCTGCGGATTTCGATGAACGGAAAGGAACAGAACATTCCCACCGATGGCCGGAGTGACGGTGCTGTTTATTGGG
>JAMCZD010000535.1 GCA_023473405.1 Candidatus Omnitrophota bacterium | reverse complement strand
GCCACGGGGCGGGCTCGAGAATCCGCCGTGCCGGACACAAAGGCCTTGCCCGAAGGCATTTGCATCGACCCAAAGTCCAGGAACTCGTTCACCAGGTCCGGCTCGGCCATGGCCTGGCGTTTTTGCGGATCGGTTTCCACCGGCCAAACCGTTTCGGTCTTGTTTGGCGTAGGCGGCTGGTAAAACTCGGTCCAGATTTCAATCACCGTAGTTGCCGGATTCAACTTGAAAAGCTCGGGATCGGGCGGACGCCGACGGAGCACCAGGTCCTGTTCAAACTTGCCTAACCCAAGTTTATAGACCAGGTCGGCTTCAAGCCCCGACAGGGCACTGGTATAGGCCACCATGGTTGGGTCCAGCCATTGGCCCTGGCTATCCTGGATGGTACCCAGGGTAACCGATTGGCCGGAGGCCAGGTCGTGGTAGCGTAAACTAAGGAGACTGGCGCGCAGGCGAGTCTGGCCGTCGGGCATGAGCAGGTCCACTACCCCGGCGCAGTTGGCGTTGGTGTTCAGGATCACCCGGAACTGACCTTGGCGGGCCACAAAGGCCCCCGGCAAGACCTCGAACTCGGCCTTGGCGGGTTGCCAGGTACCGTCGCGCAAGACGTTCAAGCCGCTGGCTAGCTCGGTTATCGAGTGGGGAATGTTCACGATATTGCCCGCCGGGTCAGTTTCCTGGGTAACCCATTGGACCACCGACCAGTGAGGTCCGCGCTCGACGACGGTAGGCGGTTCGAGCATGACTTCAGCGTTTAGGTTTACCGCCAGGGAAATCCAGGCCACGACACCTAGGCAATTGGAGAGAGAGAGAGAGAGAAGACTTGTTATTCATAACGGTTTCTTAATGGTTAAAATGATAACAACAGCCTTGATTATAGAGCATTATTTGTGCCAGGAATTGTCGAATTTGAGGATTGTAGAGACGGACTGGGTCAAGTCCGAACTTGGGGGGGGAACTGAGCGTGAGCGAATGCGCTCACCAGGCCAAGGAGTGGCGCAAGACAAAAGGCCGTTTTCAAAAAAGTTGAACTCAACGGGCGCTGGGCGCCAATCATAGTGTAAAGGAGTAAAAACGCAGGTGAACTAATCCAACTAATCGACCCTGGCAAATGCCTGACCAGAACTTATCAATCCGTCCGGAGGTTTAACCGAAGCGAACCTTCAGGTATTCCTTTTCCTTGCCACTAGAGTTTTTGAAATTCAAAATTGGTCGTACTCAGATCGAGTTCGCCTGCGACTGGGAAACACACTGTAAATTGAGCATGGAGAATTGGTTATTTGTCATCGAAAGAAAGCCTGCGACAAGGCGGGGCTAACCCAGTGAGTGTCTGGCTACTCTGAATTCGATTCCCAAATCCCAAATCCCAAATCCCAATTGTCTTTCAGTATCCTATCGCTTTGAGTTGTGATTCGAAATCCGTCGGCAAGCTCGTCAGCGGTTTGTCCGCGTCCTTGGCGGCGTAGTTGAGCATGTTTCTGAGCAGGTGCTCCGCCGTCGGGTCCTGTCCTAGAGCCTGCCGGACGCGCAGGGCGTTCAAGATGAACCGCCCCGCTCCCAGATTATAGACGGAGACCATCAACTCGGCGCAGTTGTAGCCCATCGAGGTCCGAAACGCGCCAGCCACCGCTTCATCCGGCGTGTCCTGGCCGGCGAACCGATAGTCCGGAATGATCTCTCGGTAGAACACGTAGTCCATGAGTCCAGTCGGCAACCCGCTGAAGATCGGGTGTCGTTTGGCCCATTCATCACGGACATAGACTTGCGGAAAGTAATACTCGCTCACCATTCCCATTCTGCCTTTGTTGGCCAGAGGCAACCAGCCGAGGGGATTGTTTCCTCTCTTGAACACATCGAGCGAAAGGAACACTACCGTCGAGCCGCGCGCCATTCTTTCAACCAGTTCACGCCACGCCTTGGCATCGCCATCGCCGCCCGGTTGGGCCGACGCCAGGATCACCTCGCGCCGGGACGGATTCCCTGAAACGAACGGACGGACCTTGATACCGTGACCGCTCAACCATTTCGCAAGTTCTTCATCTTCGCCCCAGAGCGTGACCTCGGTGTTCACGGCCGGCAGATCGTGCGCATCCGTGACGTAGAACTCGATGGATTCGCCGGACGCCGGGCCTCCCTCGAGCAACCTTGCGACGAACCGGTATTTGCCCGTCGGCCCATCCACGGGGATTTCCTCGGAGAACGCTGGAATGGCAAACGGCGGCTCCACATTGCCCGTCTTGCCAGGGATCGTAAGGTGGATGCGGCGCTCAATGATACGTTCGTCGTTGGGGCCCAGCACCTGCAATAGCGCGGGATACCGGCCTGGCTTCAGCACGTCCTCGTTGGCAAGAACGGCCTCGAACTTTACTTTCGTGCCGCGATAGACACTGACCGGTTCGGCGAAGAGACACCACCGCAGCGGGGCAAACGCGTCGCACATGGCGTCGAACGTCCCCGGCTTGTGTTCTCGGAACGCGGTGATCACACCCTCCGAATAGGCCTCTGCCGTGTCGTGGGTGCCCGTCAAGTTATAGCCGACGATCCACGGATTCGATCGAAGGGCATTGATGCCCAGCTTGCGCAGGCCGGCCATTTTGGCCAGGCACTTGTCGAAAAAATCCTCCGGGCTGGCGAACGTATCGCCCAACTTCCACCGGTCCCAATCGGCCATGAACCTGGCCAGCATGTCCTCGTAGCTCTTCGCCCCGGGATTGGATGCTTCACCGAGCGCTTCGTAGTGCCGCAGCATTCTCGGGAAGTCCGTTCCGCTGCCCAGGCCGTATTCAGCGAGGAACAGCGGCTGATCGTTCCAGGAGACCGTGCGGAGCCGTTCGATCTCCAGTTCCCGGTGGGGTGATCGTGGATAGGTGTGCAGATCGGCCAGCACGTTTTCCCATGCTCGAGAACCGGGATTGGAGATGCCCCC
>JAMCZD010000177.1 GCA_023473405.1 Candidatus Omnitrophota bacterium | reverse complement strand
TCGGGATAATGGCGATAATGGTCAGAAAAATCCCACCCGCCAGCGTGATGCGGCTCATTGCATTGTGCAAATAATTGCTGGTGGCCTGACCGGGGCGCACCCCTGGGATATAACCGCCATATTTCTTCAGATCATCAGAAATCTGCAATTCATTAAATTGCGTGGCGACCCAGAAGTAAGAGAAGAATAGGATCATCGCGCCGTAAATGATGAGGTAAAGCGGCTCGCCTTCGCGGAAACGCTGCCCAATGCCGATCAGAAACGGCAGATTCAGGCTCCTTCCGAGCACGTTGAAGACCTTGTCCGGGAACATCAATATGGCCTGGGCGAATATAATGGGCATGACCCCGGCATAATTGACACGCAACGGCATGAACGAACTCGTGCCGGCGTAAGATTTGCGTCCGACGGTGCGTTGAGCGTATTGGACGGGTATTTTGCGCTGTGCCTGGGTAACGGCGACGACTCCTGCCACCACGGCGAACAACAACAGGACCAGGGCCACAGCGTGGAACAAATTGAAGTGGCTCTCCGTTCCAGCGGGCGGGAAGAACATTTCTTTTAGGGCCTGCCCTGCCTGAGGCAACCGCGCCAGAATGCCGATGGTGATAACCAGCGATACACCGTTGCCGATGCCGCGATCGGTGATCTGTTCGCCCAACCACATGAGCAACATGGTGCCGGTGGTGAGGATCAATGTGGTTTGAACTAGGTACCACCATGGCGGGCCTACCAAGACCAGCGGGCCTGGCAATTGAGCTTGGAAGACCTTCTCCGGATGCTCCCACCCCAGGGCCATTACCAGACCTTGCCCGAGGCACAACAGCACGGTCAGGTACCGTCCATATTGAATAATCTTGGGGCGGCCGCCCTCTTCTCGAGCCAGTTTGCTTAGGCTTGGCACCACGGCGGTGAGCAACTGGATGATAATGGTGGCGCTGATGTATGGCATGATTCCCAAGGCGCCGATGGCGCAACGTTCCAGCGCGCCGCCGGTGAACATGCTGTACATGCCCAGCAGTGACGAGGAACCGCTCTTAGCCGCTTGCTGGTCGAAAAAGGCCTTCAACACGGAGCCATCAAGCCCGGGGATCGGCACGATGGCGGTCAGCCGGCAGATGGCTAGCAACAAGAGTGTAAACAGGATGCGCGACTTCAGCTCGGGAATCTTGAAGCAATTGGCGAAGGTATTGACGATACTGGCTAACATGGCATTAAGCGGACTGAGGTTGGCTGTGGCCCTGTGCGTCAGTTACCGGGCTACCGATAATTTCGCACATACCACCCTGCCCCTCGATCACCGCTCGAGCGGAGGCGCTGAAGGCGTGAGCCGCAACGGTGAGTTTCTTTTTGAGTTCACCGTGGCCGAGGATTTTGATTCCATCAGCCCGGCCATTGGCCAACCCAGCGGACCGCAAAGCGGCTTCATCCACCTTGGCGCCATCCTCAAATCGATTCAGGGCTTCCAGATTCACTGGGATATAACGGGTTTGGAAGCGATAGTTGTTGAATCCCCGTTTGGGCAAACGGCGGATCAAGGGCATTTGTCCGCCTTCGAAGCCGAGACGGACGGAGCTGCCGGAACGGGCAGTCTGGCCCTTGCCGCCGCGGCCGCTGGTTTTGCCGTGGCCGCTGGACTCGCCTTGGCCTAATCGTTTGCGGCGGTGCTTTGCACCTGGACGAGGTTTTAGATCGTGTAAACGCATATGCTCAATTCGGGGTTTCAGCTGTTGCCGGCGGGCTTCCGGCGGTTACCGGTTCCGGGACGAAAGCAGTGGCTGGCGGTTCGCCGGCTCGTTTTTGATCGGGCAGCTTCAACCCTCGATTACGATAAATATCAGCAGCAAGTCGCAATTGGCGCAAGGCCGAAAGCGTGGCTTTAGCCACATTGGCGGCGTTGTTTGAACCGAGCGATTTGCTCAACACGTCTTTCACTCCAGCCGATTCCAACACGGCCCGGACCGTTTTGCCGGCAATAATTCCCGTGCCCGCCGAGGCGGGGCGCAGCAACACTCGGGCGCCATCGAAGGTCGAAGTCACCTCATGCGGGATGGTTGATTCCTTCAAGGCCACATTCAGCATCTGGCGTTTGGCGATATCCCCGCCCTTGCGGATCGCGTCCGCGACTTCGCCGGCCTTGCCCAAGCCGATACCGACGCGGCCATTGCGGTCGCCGGCTACAACCAAGGCGCTGAAGCTGAAGCGGCGTCCACCTTTTACTACCTTGGCCGAGCGGTTGATGAACACCACCTTCTCGGCTAACTCAGCCGAAGGTTTGCCCTCGGCGGTTAGTTCGGTGCCTTCGGACGCGGGGCGGCCTCGCCGCATGCTCCGGCCAAAACCTCGTCCCCGACTGGGCCCAGTATTAGCTTTTATAACTTCCGACACGATATAACTCCTGGTTGCAGTTAAAATTTAAGCCCGGCTTGCCGAGCAGCGTCCGCCAAGGCCTTGACTTTGCCGTGGTAGCGAGCGCCGCCCCGGTCGAAGATGACCTGGTTGATACCTTTGTTCAAAGCGCTCTCGGCGGCGAGCGAGCCAATCTTCTGAGCTCCGGCGACATTGGCCGTCAAGCGTTCGGTCTTCGGCAATGATTTGCTCCTTGTCGAGGTCGATGCCAGAGTCACGCCCGCTTGGTCATCGACAAATTGGACATAGATATGTTGGTTGGAAAAGTGGACGGACATCCGGGGGCGTTCGCGGGTGCCTATAACTTTCTTGCGAATGCGCCAGCGGCGCATTTTCAACTGGTTCCGTTTCTTTGAAATAATCATGGTCTGTGGTCCACGGATTTTGCCGTGAACATCGTTTACTGAACGGTCTTGCCTTCCTTGCGTACGACGCGTTCTCCGACGTAACGAACGCCTTTGCCTTTATAAGGTTCAGGCGGGTAAAAGCTTCGAATATCGGACGCAACCTGGCCTACCA
>JAMCZD010000085.1:2234-15472 GCA_023473405.1 Candidatus Omnitrophota bacterium | reverse complement strand
GATTTGAAGCATTGGAATCGTGAGTTGGCCATTCCCCGCGAGGGTAAGGAACACCTGCTGAACTCTTCGGTCTGCCGCGACGACCAGGGATTCCTGATGGCTTACGAATCCGATGTGCCGGTCGGGTTCTGCTTCAAGTTCGCCCGTTCCAAAGACCTGGCCAAGTGGGAAAAGATTCCGGGCTTGGCCTTTCGAGGGACAGGAAACGAATACAGCGCCTGCCCGGTAATCCGCTACTGCAAGCCGTATTACTATGTCATTTATTTGCATGCGGCTATTCCCGGCCATAAAGGCTGGGTCTCGTTCATGGCACGTTCCAAGGACCTTGTCACCTGGCAGCTCAGTCCCCGGAATCCCGTGCTCGAGGCCAGCCAGGATGAGGGCATCAACAACTCCGACGTGGACCTGATCGAGATCGACGGCAAGACATACGTCTATTACTGCACCGGCGATCAACAGACATGGGGCGACCTGAAGCGAGCCGTTTATCCGGGGCCGATGGCCGAGTTCTTCTCCAGTTATTTTCCCGACGGAGAGAAAACGGTCGAGGTCTCGGCTGAGCTGAAATAATCGCTCGACTTCGGCCCTGATTATTATCAATCGGACGTGACAACCAAGGCGCAGACCACACACAGGTGTGAATTTTAACCCTTTTCATGATGCATACGATCAGTCAACCCATTAACCAACGGATTAGCCCAGCCGATCTCGAGGAATTTTGTGTCCAAGCCATGGTTAAGTCGGGCTTGCGAGACGCCGACGCCCGGATTACCGCCGATGTGCTCGTCACTACGGATACCTGGGGCGTCCATACGCATGGGACCAAACAGTTGAGGCCGCTTTTAAAAAATATCCGCCAGGGCCGCCTCAACGCCCAAGCTGAACCCGAAATTACCGGCCAGGGCTCTTCCTGGGCCATCGTTGACGGGCATATTTGCATGCCGCCCGCGACCTCGGCCATGGCGATGAAACTGGCCATCCACAAGGCTCGAGAAACGGGTGTGGCTTATGTTGGCGTGAAGCACAGCGGCCACTTCGGCGCTGCCGGTTACTATGCCGTCATGGCCGCCCAGGAAGGGATGATCGGTTTGGCCATGTGCAACGTGGACCCTGGCGTAACGGTTCCTGGCGCCAAAGGCCGAGTCCTGGGAACCAATCCAATTGCCTTCGCCGTGCCGGCGGGCAAGGAAAAGCCCGTTTTTCTCGATATCGCCACCAGCGCGGTAGCCGCGAGCAAGCTCTACGCCGCACAGGCCCTGGGCAAACCCATCCCCGAGAATTGGCTGGTGGACGACGATGGCCTGCCTACCACCGACCCGACCGGTTACCCGCACCACGGCGCCCTGTTTCCCATGGCCGGGCACAAGGGTTACGGCCTGGCTCTCCTGGTGGAAGTGCTCACCGGCGTCCTCACCGGGGCGAGCATGACCAGCCAGGTGGTCAGTTGGATCAAAGACATACCCGACCAGTGCAACCAGGGCCACGCCTTTATTGCCATCGACGTCGGCTCAATCATCGGTTACGAGGAGTTCGCCAGACGCATGGAATGGGTCATCCGATTCATCAAAGAATCGCCCAAGGCCAAGGGTTCAAGCCGCATTTATCTCCCCGGGGAAATGGAATGGGAACGGCGCGAGGATGCCTTGGCCCATGGCATCCCCTTGCCCCAGGATGTGGCCGCGAACCTGGTCGGCGTCGCGGAGGACATAGGAATGGGATTGGAGCTGCTGTCAAAGCCAGCACGGGCGCGTTAATCCGATTAAAAAAGGTATTCTACTTTGTAAATTCAATTATCTTCAACCGTAGCGAATGATTGCGCTTGCTTGCGCCCTCGGTCTTCTGTCAGTAATAAAGTTATTGCGGTCGATTGGGCCGCACCTGTAAAACGCGCGCAATATGGATGCACAAAGTCCAACGCCAAATTTGAAAACCGAGAACGCCAAACAACCGCGTTCAGCCGACAGGCCCGCCAAGAGGCCGCCGAAAGAGTCCTCGACCGCGCCTGGCGAGGCGAAGCTGTCGTCCGCTAAAAATCCGATGAAAACATCAAAACACAAGGATACCCCCGCAGGGCGATGGGTTTCTTTTCGCTCGGAAATCAAGGTCCTGGATTGCACGATCCGCGATGGGGGGTTGATGAACGACCACCAATTCGACGACGGATTTGTGAAGGCGGTTTATCAGGCATGCGTCGAGGCGGGCATCGATTACATGGAATTGGGATACAAAGCGTCGAAGCGTATCTTTGCGCCCACGGATTACGGCAAATGGAAATTCTGCGACGAGGACGACCTGCGGCGGATTGTTGGGGACAATGACACCTCGTTGAAATTGAGCGTTATGGCCGATGCCGAGCGCACGGATTATCACCAGGACATCCTGCCCAGCGACCAGAGCGTGCTGGACATGATCCGCGTGGCCACTTACATCAACCAGGTACCGGCTGCGCTGGACATGGTCAAGGACGCGCACGACAAAGGCTACGAGACCACCTTGAACCTGATGGCCATCTCCACGGTCCAGGAACGTGAATTGGACGAGGCCCTGGATTTGCTGGCGGACTCGGAGGCTCAAGCCATTTATTTGGTCGACAGTTTTGGGGCGCTCTACAGCGAGCAGATACATTATTTGATGCGGAAATATCTGCATTATTCCAATCCCTCCGGCAAACAGGTCGGTATTCATGCCCACAACAACCTCCAGTTGGCCTACGCAAACACCATTGAATCGATTATCCTCGGTGCCAATATGCTCGATGGCACCCTGGCTGGGTTTGGACGCGGCGCCGGCAATTGCCCGATGGAATTGCTGGTCGGTTTCCTCCATAACCCGAAGTTCCGATTGCGCCCGATCCTGCAATGCATCCAGCAGCACGTCGAACCGCTCCGGGAAAAACTGCTTTGGGGATTCGATTTCCCTTACATGTTGACCGGCCTGCTCAACCAGCACCCGCGTTCGGCCATAAAGTTCAATACCACCACCGACAAAGGCGATATAGTCAAGTTTTACGATTCCCTCACCTCCGACCTGGTCTGAGCCGGTGCCGGCTTGAAGCAACCCGCCGCCTCACCACACCGAAATCGAATCCGAATCGAAGACCGCTTCGAGCAAGGCATCGTAATCCGGCTCGGGCAGCGTCAAATCCATTATCACGACCCGGCAGTCCTGGTCCTCGCTTTGGCGAGAAATCAAATCTCTTGCCAAGTCATCATCCGGTGTAATTAGAACATGCAAAACGCGCCGCATACACTAGAAGCGCATTATGTAATCTTGCCGGGCAGTCAGTCGGGCCAATTCAGAGTCGCTGATCTCCCGGTAAGCCACCGCCGCCAGTCCGATCTCCGCCAGCTCAGGCGCCCCCCGTTGCACATACACCTGCCGCCCCCACTCCTTCACGATCGGAAGATAACGATCGAAATTATCCGCATCGACGAGTTCCTCGGGGAATTCGCTCAGAACCAGCACGGCTCGAGCCCGCAGATAAATGGTGACGTCGATTCTCTGCCAGGCGCCAATGCCGGCAGCGATGCGGACCGCCTCGGCTGGACGCGGGCTGGCGCGCGGATCACCAGTGATGATGAAAAGTGCCGTCGGTTTCACCCGTCTAATTGAAACTGATGAACCGGTCCGTAGCAGCGATCAGGTCGCTAACCACGGTCAGACCGGCAAATACTGCCTTGTCATCCAGGGGAATGTGGCGGCGCTGGGCGCCGTAGGCGCAGGCGTAAAGCTTTAAACCGCGTTCCCTCAAGGCCCGGAGGCGGTTATCCTCGAGTCCTCGGACGGCCTCATCGATGCAATAAAGATAAACGTCAACCCCTCTGCCTAAAGCTGTCTCGGCCAGACTCAATCCGTGCCTGAAGCCCGGGTGGTCCGGGCCGGCAGAAATCAGGATGCCCAGTTTTTTGCCCCGTCCAATCATATGCCTCTAGCCTAAGAACCAGGTCAACCGCTGTCAAACAAGGCCTGCCGCGATGCCACGAGGCGGCATCGAATGTCCGTTCGATTTTTTGTTCCGGGGCTGGAGGGGACAGTGTCAGGCCACTCTACTTGGCCTTTAGCAACGCGGCGACTGCGCTCGACAATTCATTTGGCGAAAATGGTTTGCTTAAGAAGAAGCTTGGTTTGGCCTGGTACAGACTGGCGATCTCGGAGGAGACGCTGCCGCTGATCAGGATCGTCTTGAGGGTCGAATCGATTTTAAGGCATCGATCGATCAATTCCATGCCGTTTATAGGCGTCATGACATAGTCGGTCACCAGCAACCTCGGGCGCGGCTCCGCCGCCTTGAATTTGCTCAGAGCCAGGGCGGGGTCGACAAAAAAGCGTGTCCGGTAGCCTTCCGATTCCAGCACCATTTTTATCGCTTCACCTACGGACAGTTCATCGTCAATCACGTAGATGAGGGTACCTTTCCCTTCACTCGATTTGGCTGCGGGTGACTTCGAGGAGCCTTCCGCCGGCTTGTTCAGTCCATCTTTAGTTGGCTTCGCCATACATAACCACGATTTGCCTGTGTTTGCATAGTTATCACGGCTTCACGAACGTGTTGTAGAGATCATATGATGAAATGCAAGCCCTTTCCAGGCCGATTTTCGATTCGAATGCGCTTCTTTTACATTGTAAATCGTTGATGATTTGGCAATAATTGCATTCGCTTTCTGGAAATGGGATTCGGATTGCGCAGGGTCAGGCCGTTATGAAATCGGAAAAGAAGAGCACCGCCATAAGTAAAAAAAGACCACCGAAATCGCGCCGGCCGGGCGGCCCGCCCAATCAGGTCCCCCCTCCGGACGCGCCTCCTGCCGGGGCCGACATTCAAATCGGCGGCTTGAAGGTACCCGCCGTTTTATTGGAAGGCGATGACCCGCATCCGCACGTAATCAGCGAGCTTGGTCCGCGGTTCTCGCTCGGCCCTGTTTCACCTGTGGCCCTTCTGTGTGGCAGCGAGCATTCGGGCGGTCTCCCTGAGGCCTATGGCACCGGTCAAATGTGGTTGATGGCAGCCGACCCGCGCACGTTGCATGCCTATTGGGACTTCACACAGTCGCAATTACGGGAATTGAGCAGGGAAGGGGTGCTGCATTTGCGTTTTCATGTGAATGCCATCGGCAATGCCCCGTTCCTTCAAATCCCACTCCCGCTCGACTCATCACATTGGTCCAGCGGCAGTGCTCGGGGCGGAATGAAATACGTTGCCGAGCTGGGCTATTTCAAGTCGCCGGGGCTATGGGTTTCGGTCAGCGCCTCGCCCCCCACGGTTACTCCATCCGATTTGCCGGCGGCGGAGATTGACCGGCCAGAAACGAATCCGCCTGAACCGCAAGTTGCTGAGGTTGGGCAATCCCCAAAAGCCAGTACGGTTCGGTTCGCGTCCATTCCGTTCGAAATCCCGTTGCCGGTAATGCTGTCCGAGTTACCCCCGAAGTTGCGGGCTGAGGTACCCCTTTTGGAAGCAATCCAACAGTTGGGCAGTTGGCCAGTGAGTGTTCAGTCGCATCCCTTGCCCCGGGAAACGCCCGTTGCACCGACGGTCTCAACGAGCAAAGGCGGGATTTCCAATCCGGTGCACCCCGTTCAGCGGCCATGGATTATGTCATTTGAGTCCGAGCGGGCGACGGCGTCTTTGGCAACACGGGCGGCCACCCGTTCCGCATGTGAGAGAGGCGAACGTATCCTTGTCAGTTCCGAACTGGGAAGGCCGTCTGGACCGCAGGTCTCGCCGGAAGCGGTGGAGCGGGAAGCTGCAGGGTGGTCAGCAGTGGCACCGGAAGCGGCTGGGCTAAAGGCCGTGGAGAAAATCGCAGCCGGACCGGGCGTGACGAGCCCTGCGGAAGGTCTGGCCAAGCCATCGGAAAGAAAGGGATTCTGGTTCACCGTTCATGCTGACCTGGTGGTTTATGGGGCTACCGAGCCGGATGCACAGGTGAGCCTGGGCGAGTTGCCTATTGAACTTATGCCCGACGGAACGTTCGGCATCCGGCTGACGTTGCCGGACGGAAGCTTCGAGTTGCCGGCAATAGCAGTCTCGTCTGATGGGAAAGAGAAACGAGGGCAAGAAAGAAAAATCAACCGGTCCACGCATTACGAAGGATTCGAAGCCAGGCCTGGCTGATCCTATGTCAGGCAGCCAGGGACAAGGCGTTCTCGCTCGTCCCTGGCTTGAGTGAATGGAATTACTTGGAATCAGGTGTGGCCGGCGGCTGAGTCGCGCTGACGTTGCCGGTTGATTTTTCTTTCTTGCCCTTTTCCTCCGGCTTGGAATCTTCCTGCCGGGCGTCATCGGCGGCATCAAAAGCGTGTTGAAGAGCCACCAGGTCTTCACCCGGTTTCAGGGCGTCGAGCATGGCTTGTTCGGCTTCCAACTGGTCGGGCGAGTAATTGGCCGCCTTGATGGATAAGCCGATCCGGCGTTCGCTCTTGTCAATTTTTATCACCCGCGCAGTGACTTCCTGTCCCACCTTGAGGACGTTTTTGATCTTGTCCACATGGTCCTCGCTGACTTGGGAGATATGGACCAAGCCATCGATATCGTGTTTCAGGCCCACGAACGCACCGAAACTGGCGAGCTTGGTTACTTGTCCCGTGATCAGGTCGCCGACCTTGTAATATTGATCGATGTTGGCCCACGGATCCTCGGACAGTTGCTTGAGGCCAAGGGCGATCCGCTGGTTGGTCTTGTCGATCTCCAACACCACCGCCTCGACTTCCTCACCCTTCTTCAGCACCTCGGAAGGATGATTGATCTTGCGCGTCCAGGAGATGTCCGAGACGTGGATCATGCCATCCAAGCCGTCCTCGAGCTCGATGAAGGCGCCGTAACTGGTCAGGTTGCGAATCTTGCCCTTGACTCGGGTGCCCGGCGGGTACTTCTCGGCGGCTCGATCCCAAGGATTGGCCTCGATCTGACGAATGCTCAGGGAAATCTTCTGTTCCTCCCGGTTAATGCCCAAAACCACCGCCTCGACTTCCTGGTCCGGCTTGAGCACGTCCGCCGGTTTGGCAATCCGTTTCACCCAGGATAGCTCGGTCACATGCACCAGTCCCTCCACCCCGGGTTCCAATTCCACAAACGCACCGTATGGCACCAGGTTGACCACCTTACCCTTGACCCTGGACCCGACGGGATATTTGGTTTCGATCTGGTCCCAAGGATTGGCCAGCTTCTGTTTCAGACCCAGGCTCACCCGCTCTTTCTCGCGGTTGATGTCCAAAACCACAACGTCGATGTCCTGGCCGACTTTGAGGATTTCGGACGGATGCCCAATCCGGCCCCAGCTCATATCGGTGATATGCAGCAATCCATCGATCCCGTTCAGATCGATAAAGGCCCCAAAATCCGTGATGTTCTTTACCGTTCCCTTACGAATATCGCCGGGCGTCATCTCGACCAGCAGCTTGGCCCGCCGCTCATTACGCTCCTGCTCGATCAGCTCGCGCCGGGACAGGACTATGTTCTGACGTTCCTGGTTGATTTTGACTACCTTGAACTCGTAGGTGTTGCCGACATAATTAGCCAGGTTTCGCGGCGGGATAATGTCAATTTGGGAGGCCGGCAGGAACGCCTCAACCCCAATGTTGACCAATAGTCCCCCCTTAACCACCGCTTTAACCTTGCCGGTGATGGTGCCGCCTTCGTTGCAGATGGTCATGATTTTATCCCAATTCTGCTTGAACTCGGCTTTCTCCTTGGAGAGCACGACATTGCCCTCCTTGTCTTCCAATCGTTCGATCAAGACGTCGATCTGATCGCCCACTTTGACCGCCTTGATATCCTCAAATTCGGTGGCCGGAACCACCCCCTCGCTTTTATAACCGATGTCCACCAACACTTCTTTCGGGCGGACTTCAATAATTGTTCCTCGAACAATCTGGCCTGCGGCAAAGCCAAAGCTGCTTTGCTTCATGGCCTCTTCCATGGTGAGCATAATAATAATTAATGACGCAACATAACTGCGGGAGACTTGGCCGGCGCCTGCGCGCCTAACGAAGACTCCATTGCCTAACGGACCAATCGTTGCTATGGCAACGGAGAGTTAATGTTTTGGTTATTACGTTAACTTCTCTTTCTCAGCCTCAAATGGACCACCGCAAACGCGGGGTCCAGGCAGCGTGAAAAATTATGCAGGTTTTGCCGGTATGCAAGCGGAAAGTGCGGTAACACCGGTTTTTCGGGAAAATAATCACGCAATATCCCGTTGACGTTCCGTGCCGCTTGTTCTCAATATGCCCCGGCGCTTGCCGTAGCCAGAAAAAGACGGCCGGCCGCCTCGATTGAACGGCAACTTTTTTTTGGGATTTAACCTATGAACCTGGACTCGCTATATTCAGAATTGACTTTGAAGACTTCCGCCAAATTGGCCCTGGTGGTACTCGATGGCTTGGGCGATATCGCTACCAAGGAAAACGGCTACATGACTCCTTTGGAAGCCGCCAATACCCCCAATCTCGATGCCCTCTCCAAGGACGCTGCCCAAGGACGAATGATTCCCATCGCCCCCGGCATTACCCCGGGCAGTGGCCCCGGCCACCTGGCCTTATTCGGCTACGATCCCATCGAATACCAAGTGGGCCGCGGCGTTATTGAAGCCCTCGGGCTCGGGCTCGAATTGAAGGCTGGCGATGTGGCCGCTCGGGCCAATTTCTGCACCCTGAATCCCCAGGGCATCGTCACCGACCGCCGCGCCGGGCGCATCCCCACCGAGGTCTGCGAGGAACTCTGTGCCGTCCTGGCCAAAACAGTCAAGAAAATCAACGACACCGAGGTCATCATCAAGGCCGGCAAAGGTCATCGCTTCGTCGTGGTCTTCAGCGGCAAAGGACTCGAAGGCCCCTTGAGCGACGCCGATCCGCACCACGAAGGCGCTCCCATCCCCAAGGCTGAACCTATCGACAAGAAATCAGCCAAAGCCGCCAAGACGGCCAAACTCGTGGCTGGTTTCTACGAGCAAGCCCTGCCGTTGCTGGCCAAGAAAACGCCGGCCAATGGCTTCCTCATGCGCGGTATCGCCCACCAACCGCACATCCCCAGCTTCCAGGAACGCTATTCCCTCCGGCCCGCTTGCCTGGCTATCTATCCCATGTACTATCCCATGTAAAAAGGCCTGGCCCAATTGGTGGGCATGACCAAGTTGGAAGGTCCGCACAATATCACCGAACAATTCGAACGTTACCTCGCCGAGCGCGAGAATTACGATTTCTTCTTCATTCACTTCAAGCCGACCGACATGTACGGCGAAGACGGCAACTTCGACGCCAAACTCAAAGCTGTCGAGGAGTTCGATGCCGCCCTGCCCGTCCTCCTCCGAAATCAGCCAGATGTCCTCGTCATCACCGGCGACCATTCCACTCCTTGCCCCGTCAAAGGCCACTCCTGGCACCCCCAACCCGTCCTGCTCGTCTCGGAGCTGTCCGGCTCGGATAAGCTGCAACGGTTTACCGAAACCGGCGCCAACCAGGGTTCCCTCGGCCTGTTCGAGGCCAAATACCTCCTCCGCCTCATGCAGGCAAATGCCAAAATGCTGGATAAATTTGGCGCATGATTAAATCCGTCATCCTTGCCGCCGGCCGGGGCACCCGCATGCGCGAACTCACCCATGCGGTCCCCAAACCCATGCTCCGCGTCCATGGCAAACCAATCCTCGAACATATCCTCCGCCGCTTGATGGCCGCCGGCAGTGAACAATTCTGCATCATTACCGGCTGGCACGCCGAGGTCATCGAGGACTACTTCGGCGACGGCAAGGCCTTTGATACCCGGATTACCTATGCCCGGCAAACCGTTCAGGACGGGACCGGCAAGGCACCCGAGCTGGCCAGAGAATTTGTGGGTTCGGATAATTTTATCTTGACGTATGGCGATATCTTGGTAAGACAAGACACTTACCAAAAGATGATTTGCCGTTTCCTCGAGGCTGAGTTCTCCGGACTCCTCACCGTCCTCCATGGCGCCGATGTCTCCAAAGGCGCCCTCGTCTTGCTCGACCCGGACCGCTGTCTACGTCTCCTGGTGGAAAAACCGGGTCCGGACCGGTTGGACCAATTGCGCCGGGAAGGCCGCCTCTTGCCGGGCGATCAAATCTGGTACAACGCAGGCGTTTACCTGTTCCGCCCCGAGCTGTTCGAATTCACCGCCCGGTTGACGAAATCGCCGCGTGGCGAATACGAACTGACCGACGCGATCGGCGCCATGCAGGCAGCGGGCCGGCGGATCGCCGCGGTGGAGATCGTGGATTCATGGGTGGACGTGCGGGACCCGGAAATGCTGGCCGCCCTCGAGAGGGAATGGGAGCGTGGGGCGTAAGAGCGTGGAGCGTGGGGCGTGGGGAGCGTTGTCCCTTTCGTCTCTTAGGTCCCTTCAGTGCCCCCCTCAAAATTCCATTATAAGCTGGTAATAGGCTCTCGCAGCCAGCGCCACTTGCTCGAGTTCCACATACTCCGTCGCGGCATGTGCCTGGTCAATGTTACCAGGCCCCATGATGATGCTGGGAATGGCCGCATGCGACAATTTGCCGGCATCCGAGCTATAAGGAACCGCGACGAGCCTGGCCGGGGCGCCCAGCTCTTGTGAGACCTTGTTCGCCAACTGAACGACCCGTTCGCTGGGAGCCGTTTCCAGCGGATAATCGTCCGGAATAGTCTGCTCCATCGCCACATTGAATTCCGGATCCCGGGTCTTCATCGAGGAAGACAAGGCCGTGAGTTCTTGCTTGACCTGGCTGGTGGTTTCCCCGGGGACCATGCGGCGGTCCACGTCGATGGTGCACGAGTCCGGCACCTGGTTTGATTGTGTGCCGCCTTTGATGATGCCGACGTTGATGGTTGGACAACCGACCATGGGATGCCGCCGTTTTTCGAAAAGCGGCGGGAAGGTTTCCTCCATCGCCATGATCAGCTTGGCCATTTTGACAATCGCGTTGATTCCAAGGTGAGGCTTCGAGCTATGCGCCGCCCGTCCGGCAATTCGAAGCCGAAAACGGAAGGCGGCCTTGGAGGCTACAGCAATCTCCAACTGGGTCGGTTCGGCTACGACGGCGCCGTGAGCGTGCCAGCCCTTTTCCAGAAACTTGACGATCCCACGGAACGAATACTCCTCATCGGCGGCGGCAACGAGAATCACCGTGGCGTTCGGCGGGGGAGAAGACTCGTGAGCGGCCTTCAGCGCGTGCATCATTGCTGCGAGTCCCCCCTTGATGTCGCAACTCCCGCGCCCGTACATTCGCCCGTCCTTCCGAGCCGGATCAAAGGGTGGAATTTCCATCCCCAACTCTGAAGCCGTGTCCAAGTGCGCCTCGAGGATAAGCGTTCGCCCGCCCGGCCGACCTTCGAGCCTGGCAATTACATTAGGCCGGCCTGTACCAATGGGCTGGATCTCATAGGGGATCGAGTTCTCTTGCAGGAACTGGGCGACATACTCCGCCAAAGCGCCCTCACCGGGACCGCCCGGATAATTCGGATTCACGCTGTTGATCGAGACCAGGTCGGCCAAAGTGGCATAGATGGCTTCGGGATCAAGACTGGAAATCGGATTCATGTTTGATAGAGCCCGCCGTCGTGCGGTCACAAGATATTGGGCGGCAATACCATTCGGTCCAGGAAGTCCACGGCCTTCCGGATATGTCCCTGGCCCCCGCCGAGCGCCACGCACAAGTGCCCCGGCAACAAAACGTCCACCGCCAGTTTTGCCAATTTCCGCAGGCTCAGCACGTATGCCTGGAAATCGCAATCATACACATTCGTCATCAGGATTCTTCCCCCGTGAAAAAGGGTGTCCCCGGAGAAAAGGTATGTCTTCGTATCGATCGACATCGCATACGACAGCATACCGGAGCAGTGACCGGAGGTGTCGAGCGCGCGCAACTCGCAGTCGCCTACCCGAATGACATCCCCCTCCCGCAGTTCGCTGTCCACGGGGCAGGGCCGAAAATGATAATCGGCGGGATAGAATCCACCAGCCTTGGCCGCGCTCAGGCTGATCCCGGCTTCATCGCCGGCGCGAATGAACCGTGCGGCCTGGGGCGAGGCGAACAAGCGCACACCGAACCGATCGCGCCACTGGCGGCAACCGCCGGCGTGGTCCGCGTGGGCATGGGTCAGGAGCAGGTACTTGAGTTTGGCCGAATCCAGGCCGTCCTTCCGGATATTGGCCACGATCCGATCGAGATCAAGGCCCGCGCCGGCATCTACCAAGGCCAACTCGGTTCCGCCATCAATGAGGTAAACATGGCTGTCCAGGTCATGGCTCAGGCCAAAGCCCATCGAACCGCTCCCCACCACATGCACTCTATCGGTCAGTTGCATTGGTTGGACCGGAGTTTGTCCAATTGTTCCAAGGTAATATTGCCGCCGCTGACCACCGCCACCGCTCGGCCTTGCCCGCCGGACCGGGCGAGTAACCCGGCAAAGCTCGCCGCGCCCGATGGTTCGGCATACACCTTGGCCTGTTCGAGCAGGAACAGCATGGACTCGATGATCGCCTGGTCACTAACGAGGACTATTTCGTCAACGTATTGGCGGACGATGGAATAGTTCAGCGCCTCCGTGATCCGCGCCGCCAAACCGTCGGCAATGGTGTCGACTCGCGGCAAGGCAAACGGTCCGTCGTGCCGAAGGGCTTCCCACATCGCGTTCGAGCGCTCGGGTTCGACCCCCAGGATGCGCGTTCGAGGGTGCTGCTCTTTGATGGCCACGGCAATGCCGGATATTAATCCGCCACCCCCGATGGGCACATATACCTCGTCCAGGTCCGGGAGGTCTTCGAGTATCTCGAGCCCGGCGGTTCCCTGACCGGCAATGACCGCGGGATCGGCAAAGGGATGAATCTGGCTGTAACCGCGCTCGCGGCACAACTGATCGACCTTTTCCTGCCGTTCGTCCGAGGTTGTCCCGTGATTCAATACCTCGGCCCCGAGCTGCTTCAGCAAGACGGTCTTGTAGGGATTCCCATTCTCCGGGAGGACAACCGTGCATCGTGCTCCGAGGCAAGCCGAGGCATAGGCCACCCCCAGCCCGTGATTCCCGGTGCTGGCGCAAATGATGCCCCGTTTGAGCTCGCCGGGGCTGAACGTGGTTGCTTTGCTCAACGCCCCGCGCGCCTTGAACGCACCCGTCCGCTGCAAACTCTCCAGTTTCAAGTAAACCGGCCTGGGGCGAGGCGAACAAGCGCACACCGAACCGATCGCGCCACTGGCGGCAACCGCCGGCGTGGTCCGCGTGGGCATGGGTCAGGAGCAGGTACT
>JAMCZD010000085.1:0-2224 GCA_023473405.1 Candidatus Omnitrophota bacterium | reverse complement strand
ATCAGTTGTGCCGCGAGCGCGGTTACAGCCAGATTCAAGTAAACCGGCCTGCCCGCCCGTTCGCTGGCTGCCGCGCTCAACACCAACGGGGTTCGGATGAGCTTGTCACTGATCCGCGCCTTGGCCGCTTTTATGCTACTCAGGGTAACCGGAAAGTTCTCCATACCTCGCCAATGCTTCGAATCAGAGGGTTACTTCCTCACCCGTCCGCGCCGACTCAGCCAGGGCCAACGCCACGCGGACCGCTTCGAGGCCGTCTTCGGCGGTAAGAACTGTCGGCTGCCGTTTTTCCAGGGCGCAAAGGGCAAAGTAAATGAGTTCTTCGCGCAACGCACCGTAAACCGCTCCCCGGAGGCGCGGTTCATAACTCACGTCCGGGATTTCGGCGCCTTCCTCCCGCCACAGCGTTAATCCCGAGTGCGCCATTTCAATATTCGCCACTCCCGATGTAGTGATCAGCTCGAAGCTATCATCAAGAAAGGGCGTCTTGTCTGGCAATAACCACGAGGTCTGGACCAGGCCAATCGCTCCACCATCGAATCGCAGCATCCCGCAAGCCAGATCGGCGCCGTGTTTGGGATCAACCGTCACCTCGTAAGAGCGCACGGACTGGACGCCTTGTCCCGTATACCAGAGCATGGCATCGAGGTCGTGAATGGCCGTCTCGAGGTAGAGAGGTGTCCGCTTGTAAACTGTTCCCTGCCACTTGGGCCGGTTCCGCCGGGCATAAAGGGACAACACACGTCCGAGGCGCCCGGTGTCGAGTTGCTCTTTTACGGTGGCATACTTGGTTTCGAATCGCAGGACGTGCCCGGGCATCAGGACCACGCCTGACTTGCGCGCCGCCTCGATCATTTTCTGGGCGTCTTGCACCCGGGTGGCCATCGGTTTCTCGACAAAGACATGCTTGTGGTTTTCGAGAGCTGCCAGGACCGGTTCCAAGTGCTGGTCTTCGGTGGTTACCACGCTGACCGCATCCACTTCGTCCGACGAACAGACTTCGCGAAAGTCCTTGGCCACGCGGCGAACCCGGTATCGGGCAGCCAGTTTGCGCGCCTTTTCTTCAACGACATCGGTGATCGCCACCGTTTCGATAAATGGAATCCCGGCATACGTTGCCAGGTGGCTCTCGCCAAACGCACCGCAGCCGATCAAACCCATTCGTAATCTTGGTATGTTCAACATAATTCCTCACATTTGATTCGCATAACCCACCACGCAGATCGCCAACACCAGCACCGCCACACCTGCTGCCAGTTGCCTCTGTGCTCGCCGACCCGCTCCTTTCCACTCGCCCGTCAATAGCCCGCACAGATTCGCTGTTATCACCATTGCCGACATCATGATCGCCCAACCCACCGACGAACCCAATGAACCCAGTTGGCGCGCCCCTGGCGCGTAACAGGCGAACCCGGCGATCCACAACGCCCCCATCGACGCCCCCAAAAGCCAATGAAGTCCCGTTTGGGGAGAGATAAACAACTTGCCGGTGCCGCGTTTGCCCAGCAGCCAGACACTATAACCGGCGTTGCATAGGAATAATGGCAGCGTGATCAACGCCCACAGCGAATTACCCGCCATCGATTCCCGCGCCCCTTGCTCGATGGCGCGCTTGATGACTTCGTCTCCAAAGGCATACCCCAGGTTGCCGCTTGAAGATAACAACCCTGAAGCCACGCAGATGACCAATCCCAGCACATAAGACGAGCGCGGTTTGTCAGCTGTGGATGCCGGCGCCGAATCACGTCCCTTTCCCGCCCACGAACAGAGGCCAATGCCGATCAAGACCAGGACCAGCGCCAAAATGGTGAGCAATCCTTGGAACTGCGTTAACTTGTCCGGCGACAGCACCGCCATCGGAATGAGCGCTCCTGCCGTAGCCGCCAGTCCCAGGATCACCGTAAACCCCAAGGCCAGCCCGAGGATGTTCACCCCCAATCCAAATGTAAGCGCCCCAAGTCCCCATCCCACGCCGAACATGCCGATCAGGGCTAAACTGTGATAGCTGGTAGCGGCATAAATCGATCCCAGCTTGGGCAGCGTCAGCCAAGCCAGTACCCACGGGCAAATCAAATAGGCGGTTGAGGAAAAAACCAGCCAGGTATTCTCCCACGCCCACTTCCGTGTGAACTTCATCGGGAGCATGAAACTCCCCTGGAATATCCCGGCGGCGAGAACCAACAAATAACCTGTCACAAGTATTCCAACTGTTTAGTGTCTGGCT
>JAMCZD010000092.1:14830-15467 GCA_023473405.1 Candidatus Omnitrophota bacterium | reverse complement strand
ACCCGTTTGCCGTCCGGCGAGATGGGACGAGTGGAAGATCAACGCGGCAACTACTTCTACGTCCGCTCCGCTAATGACGCCGCCGGTTGGATTCCATCTTCGCAGTTCAAACGAATTTGCCGGCGGTAGGGGCCAATGCGCGGCCCGTTGTTTTGGAGCGCGGTGGCGAAAAAAGCGCAACACCGCTTTGCCGGCCCACTCCACATTCCACGCTCCTCACGCTCTTACGCTCCACGCTCCTCACGCTCCACGCGCCGATGAAGGCATCCGCGCTCCTACCAGGCGCCCCGATGACCGCCGTCGTTGGAATAGGTCCAATAAATCTGCTTCATAGTGGACATGGGGCGCCAATTGACAGCGCCGTCCAGGGTGCCAACGTTTCCGCCTTCCGCCCCCATCCTCTTAGCCGTTTGGCCTTCCGACGGATAAATGAAAGCCGATCCGTTCCTTTTGGCTGCGCCATGCGCGGTGTGCGGCGCCATCACCCATCGATATGAGCCTTCGATGGCCCAGCTATTCGGGTCGCTGAACAGGACTAATTGGTCCACCGGCACTATCCTCGAGTCATTGTGCTCGGGCAGGTCGGTGGTCTTGATCGGGGATTTCCAGCCCGACTGCGGCGGCATGGTGCGTCCAC
>JAMCZD010000092.1:822-14820 GCA_023473405.1 Candidatus Omnitrophota bacterium | reverse complement strand
AGCGGCCGCCGGGTTGGTCGACGATCCCCGGCAGTGTGAACGGATAGACATTGGGGCAATCGAACACCTTGTCGCCAAACTGGTTGCTGATAGTCAAGTACATCGTCGTGGCAATGCTCATCAGGAATGAATCAACCCCCCCATCGCGGATACCATTGAACAGTCTATCATCGTTATCACCGGCGTAAACCAGCGAGGCGATACCTAATTGCCGAAGGTTGCTCACGCAATTGGTCCGCCGTGCCCGTTCCTTGGCCGTAGCCAGCACCGGCAATAACATGCCCGCCAGAATGGCAATGATCGCAATGACCACCAGTAGTTCGATCAGGGTAAAGCCAGGACTGAAGGCTGCTGAAAAACGGCGTGTATGCTTCGCGTTCACGGCTGGTGAATGAATCGAGTCGTTTCGCATACGAAGAATTTGCCGGAAAATTGGAATCTTGCCACTGTGCGTCTGTGCGCACACGGCTTTATCGAGGGTTTTGCCGGTGGCATTCACCGTTGTTGGCATGTTTTCTTGGTTACCTTAGATCCCCGCTTCGATTATTCTAAGGGTGAAGCCCGTGCGCCGGGACGGCTTTCAACGGATTGAGAAGCGCCGGCTATATCGAACTGGATTTTCGAATGATAGATACGTATTACCCGCTTTACCATCGGTTGGTCGGCGAATGGACTCGAAGCAAGGACGCCATCCTGGACCGGTTCCTGGATTACGTGGTGGACTGTGGGCTCGACCTTTATCCCACCCAGGAAACCGCCATCCTCGAGTTGTTCGATGACAAGAACGTGATCCTGAATACGCCGACCGGTTCCGGCAAATCGCTGGTGGCCACCGCGCTCCATTTCAAATCGATCTGCCAGGGACGACGCTCTGTCTATACGTGCCCGATCAAGGCCTTGGTCAATGAAAAATTCCTGGCGCTGTGCCGCGACTTCGGCCCCGATCAAGTCGGCATGGCCACCGGCGACGCCACCGTGAACCGCGACGCCCCCATCCTTTGCTGCACCGCCGAAATCCTCGCCAATATCGCCTTGCGCCACGGCGAACACGCCCAGGTGAATAACGTGATCATGGACGAGTTCCACTACTACGCCGACCGCGAACGCGGGGTGGCCTGGCAGGTGCCACTGCTCACTCTGCCTCATGCACGGTTCCTCCTCATGTCCGCCACATTGGGCGATACCACTTTTTTCGAGCAGGAACTGACTCGCCTGACGGGGACCGAAACCGTCACGGTTGCGTCCCGTTTCCGGCCTGTCCCCCTCGAATTCAGTTACTCCGAAATCTCTCTGGAACGAGCCCTCGAAGACCTCGTGGCCGCCGGCAAAGCGCCAGTCTATATCGTTCACTTCACCCAACTCGAAGCCGCCCAGAATGCCCAGAGTTTCTTGAGCCTGAATATTTGTTCGCGCGAGGAAAAGAACACCCTTGCCGAAGCCACCGAACAGGTTCGGTTCTCGAGCCCTTACGGTAATGAAATCAAGAAGTTCCTCCGCAATGGGATAGGTTTGCACCACGCCGGCCTCCTGCCCCGGTACCGCGTGCTGGTCGAGCAATTGGCCCAAAAAGGCCTCCTCAAATTGATCTGCGGAACCGACACGCTCGGCCTCGGAATCAATGTCCCCATCCGTACAGTCCTGCTCACCCGGCTCTGTAAGTTCGACGGCGAAAAAACGGTCATCCTTAGCGCCCGGGATTTCCATCAGATTTGCGGCCGAGCCGGTCGCAAGGGATTCGACGACCAGGGCTGGGTGCTCGTGCAGGCCCCGGAACACGTCATCGAAAACCTCCGCCTCGAACATAAAAATGCCGGCGATGCCCATAAACTCCGCAAAATCGTCAAACGCAAACCCCCGGAAAGGAATTACTTGAGCTGGGACAAAAACACCTTCGCCCGGCTTGTGCGCGCCCAACCGGAGCGTTTGACCTCGCGTTTCCAGGTGTCCCACGGGATGTTGCTCAATGTCCTCAGCCGCGACGGCGACGGGTGCCTCGCCATGCGCGAATTGATTCGTAATTCGCACGAATCGCCTACCGCCAAGCAGCAACACCGGAAACGCGCCTGGCAACTCTTTCGCTCCCTGCTCGATCGCAAGATCATCGAGCTGGTCCCTCAACCCAACGGCGGCAAGGTCCTGACCCAAACCGCTGGATCGCGAGGCACTCGATTATGCCCTCGATGCGTTGACCCTGGTGGAATCCATCGTCGAAAACCCGGACATCATCCTGCGAAAGCAATTGGACCGGATCAAGTCGCAGAGGTTGGCGGAGATGAAAATGGAGGGCCTCGATTACAACGAGCGCCTCGAGGAACTCGATAAACTGGAATACCCAAAGCCCAAAGGCGATTTCATCTACCAAACCTTCAACGAGTTCTCGAATAAGCATCCGTGGGTCGGTTCCGAAAATATCCGGCCCAAGTCCATCGCCCGCGAAATGTTCGAAGGCTTCCAGTCGTTTGCCGATTACATCCGCGGTTACGAACTGCAACGCGCCGAGGGGATTCTGCTGCGTTACCTTTCCAACGTTTACAAGGTCCTGACCCAAACCGTGCCCGAGACCGCCAAAACCGAGGGAGTCAAGGAAATCGAGATCTATTTCGGGACCATGATCCGCCAGGTCGACTCGAGCCTGCTCGATGAATGGGAACGCCTCCGCGACCCGAACTGGATACCAAAAACCGCTGCGCCAACCGTCGAACCCGCCCCGGAAGAATCAGCCGCCGCCGCTGATATTACCCGGGACCGCCAAACGTTCACATTGCGCGTCCGCAACGAAATCTTCTCGTTCATACGCGCCATTGCCACGCACAACTACGAAGCGGCACTCCCATTGCTCAATCCATCAACGGACGAGGATGGCAAGCCCTGGACAACCGCCTCACTTGAGGCCGTCATGCAAGTGTATTACCAGGAACACGATCGGGTCTGCCTCGATCCCAACGCGCGTAACGTGAGGCATACCTACGTAATCCCCGATCCGAATCCCAATTTCTGGCGGATCGAGCAAATCCTCGTCGACCCCGCCGAGCATAACGACTGGCTCATGGCGTTCCGGATCGATTTGGATAAATCACGCCAGGCCGGCCAAATCCAGCTCGAACTGCTCCGCATCGGACCAGTCAGCCGCCTTTGAGTCCTGGTCACACCGCCGCCCGCAAAGCCGGCAAGGCGACTCAAAACAACTTTTCCATCGCCCGCCGGTCCTTTTTCGTCGGACGCCCGAGTCCCTTGGGCCGGTAGAAAAGGGGCTTGAGTGTCTTGTTACGGGCCTTTTCGTATTCGGCTGGCGGCGTTTGGTCCTCGGCAAACGCCTTGGCGGCATCCGCACTTACCCGGCGATCGGTCAATCCCAGGACCTTGATGGTCTTGGTCAAGTCGCCGATCCTGGCATTGATCGTCTCATCGATGCGCACCTCCCGCGACGGCTTAACCGGTTGGCCGGCAATTCTTACGTGCCCACTCCGACACGCCTCCGCCGCCAGTGTCCGCGTCCGGTAAACCCTGACTGCCCATAGCCACTTGTCAATTCGCACGCTCTCTCCAGTGTTCATTCAAAATCCGATTTGCCTGCCTAAAAATCGGATAAAGCCACAATAATCGTCAAGTGAGGAGTTCGAGCAAAACGGACCTGATTGGGATAGGGAAAAGCTGTGGCTCGCCCCGTCATTCACTAATCTGGTAGGGACGCGCTGCCGCGCGTCCCATTATTCATTTGGCAATGCAGGGCAGCAGACCGTCTCCCAGGGTCATTGATCATCGAGAATCAAGAATTGGTTATTTGTAATCGAATTCAGAGTGGTACCGCACTCAGGGGGTTCGGCTCCGCTTGTCGCTGGTTTACTTTCAATAACAAATGACCAATTTCAATGCTCAACCGCGGTTCCAGTGTGTTTCTCAGCCCAAGCCAGACTTGATCTAAGTGCAACGAGCTTTGAGTTTCAAGGATTCGAGAGATTACTTTGTCACTCCAGATAATGCGCCCGGAGCCGAGACAACGCCTTCGCGTTCATTATCGTAACTGTAAGTCGAGGTTGGGCTATTATAAGGAACTATGTTTATGTTGTTGGCGCCGGATCGAATCGCGGCGCGCGCATCCTCAGGCTCCAGAACGAATCCGAATGGAATCGTCTCCCACATCAATGCCACCACCCCGGTTACGTGCGGCGCGCTCATGCTGGTGCCGGACATTCGGACGGTTCCACCGCCCAACTTGGTCGAAAGAATGCCCACCGAAGTGATATAGGGATACGCGATATTCTCTTGATCCTCACCCGGAGCCGAGATCGTGACTCCGATTCCTGTTGCAGAGTCGTAGGCGCCATCACTTGTGAAATATGAGGCCGTATCTTGATCAATCAAGATACTTACGTTGCTAGTCCCTTTTTTAGCCGTAGTGCTGGCAATGGCCAGGACCTCCGGGTAACCCGCGGGAACCATTTGTGATACTTCTTTCGTAGCATCATTTCCTGCGGCGACGACAACGCAAATGTTTGCTCCTACCAATTTCTGAATTGCAGCATGAAGGATGGAATTGTCGTTGATCGTACCCGTTCTTCCCAAACTCATATTCACGACGTGAATGGGTGAATCAACGTTGGCAGCGTTGGCCAAAACCCAATCAAGTCCGGCGATAACCGCCGAATCAGACCCGCTACCTCGTCGATCCAGAACCTTAACCGCGTACAGGGTGGCCCCAGGGGCAACGCCCACAACATCGACGCTGTTGTTACGCGCGGCAATAATTCCCCCCACGTGGGTCCCATGCCCGTTGTCATCCTGGGCCGAGCCTCGATAGGCAGTAAATGACGTCGAGCCAAGCGGTTTCAGGTCCTTATGGTTAAAATCCAAGCCTGTATCAACCACCGCTACCCCCACTCCTTCACCCGTATAACCCACATCTCCTGGCGCAGCCCCAATTCTTATAACTCCCGCCGGCACAGTCTGGCTCGTGGTTCCACCCCCACCGCCTCCACCGCCTGGCTTGCCCCCGCCGCCGCTTGGCTTGCCGATGGCAGCGATGATCCGGTCCGGCACGATCGAGGCCACCTGCGAATCGGCTTGCAGCTTCTTCAATTGGCCGGGGGGTATGAAACCGGCGAATCCCTTGACGGCCACATTGTAGACAAAATCGGGCGCCAGACCATGACGGGCAGCCACCGCTTGAGGAGCTGCTCCTGGTTTAAGTGCCACGATATAGCGGTCCGGGATTTTATCGCCGGGTGCCTGACCGAGAGCGTTGTAGTTAATCGTTCCCAGAGCTATGACAAAGCTCACAAGATATAATAATTTGCAGTATCGCATATTATTTTCCTCCTTTTACCTTTCCTGTCCACTCGCTCACCGCGAAAGAAAGGCCCAACTCTAGACTAAATAGTTGAACCGGTTTCAAAGTTAACGTTGTTTAAATGAAAATAGATTCTTGGCCCGAAGTCAAACAAAAAAGCAATCCTTCCATCCGTAGTGGCGACAGACAAAATTCTTCCAAAGTGCGTTAATCTAGCCTGTTTTGTAGTCCTGGATATATGAGCACCCCATATATCTCTTTCCTTTGAACACCATTTTTAAACGCACGTCATGCAAGCGGCGCGTAACGGGCGGTTCGCAGCGCCAACGGCGCGTGGCCATAACAGCCTGGGGCAACGCCCCGTTCCATCCTGGCAAGGGTCACAGGGTCCCGCACCCGATCGCCATTCACAATCGTTGAGCATCGTCATCGTCCACGTCATTTTCAGCACATGACTGGGACGGGCTTTCAGCCCTCAGATTTGTTTGGAGTGCTGTTCCTGGGGCGTTGCCCCAGGCTGGGATAGTGTCGCACCTATGGTGCTCAAAGACGCAAGGAGCCTCAAGCTGGCGTCAGGCGCATGGACAGAGCGACCCACGGCGCTTGCGCCAGGGCCTCGTGCAATTCGTCCGTGGAGGAGAAGACCTGGGGCAGGCGTCGGCCCTCGACGGTGAGCGGCACGACGGGTTCAGCGAAGGGCCACGGGTGGAGACGAGCCTCGGTTGGGCGGTCTTTTTCCGCGGTCAGCGTTAGCGTTATTGAGCCGTTGGCGGACGGGATATCGGGGATGGTTCGTTCGCGGTCCAACCCCATGCATAGATACAGAGAAATAGCGTCGCAGGCCCGGATCACGCCTTGGTTGCGGGCAATCGACTCGCCCGAACCGTAGCGCGCAATGTTCGCATCAGCGTTGAGGCTGGCGATCAGGTCCTTTTGAAGAGCGCGTTGCGAGGTCAGGAAACTCTCGAAGGCTGCTGACGGTGGTTTATGGCCGTGGGAGCGAAGATAGAACAGGCTTGAACCGTGCAGCGAGACCAGCAGGGCAACGTAACGTCCAAAGGCTATCGCCAATCGCGGGCCGCGTGACCAGATTTCCAGGTGCGCGGCCTGACCGATTTGATCGAACGCATGAGGGTGTCCGGTTTGCGGGTTCAAGGTGGGTGAAACCTCCCAAGCCAGCCATCCCAGGTCATGCAGCGCCGCTGCGGTGCAAGTCTCCGCTCGAGGAGCGATATCGCCGAATTGACGGTTGCCCCAGGAGCGGGCGATCTGCCCGGCCATCAAGGCATGGGGAGGCTGGGTTATGACAATCAAACCATTAGGATCAGGGCGGTGGATCATTTTTAATCCTGCTGGGGTTCGTGGGGTTTGAATAGCCGTTGACGACGCGCGCCGCCGACCCGGCGGGTTGGCAAATCAAATGATCGTGCCGTGAGGGATGATCGCGTTTTTGGGGATGATAACGATTCCATCCCGGATGTAATAGCGCTGGTCGGTTACTTCCTCGGGCTTGCCGGCAGGCGAAATCGCGCAATTGTCACCGATCCGCGCGTTCTTGTCGATGATTACATTTTCGATGACCGTATTCTTGCCGACGCCAATCCGCGGTATGCCATTACCTTCATTGGCCATGATCGAGGCGTCGGACTCGAAAAAATCGCTCCCCAGCATTACGACACGATTGAGTTGGCTGCCGCGATCGACCAGGCTGCGAATCCCGATGATGCTGTGCGAAATTTTGGCGTAATTAATGATGCACCCGTCGGAAATGACGGCGTGATCGACGGTCGCTCCATTGATCTTCGAGCCCGGCAGGAAGCGCGGTCGCGAGAAGATTGGCGATTCCATATCGAAAAAGTTGAAGCGCGGCAGTTCGGTTGTCAGCTCCAGATTGGCGTCGAAAAAGGACCGGATCGTCCCGATGTCTTCCCAGTAACCTTGAAATACGAAGGAAAAGCTGCGGTGCGTATGGATGGCCTTGGGTATAATATGCTTGCCGAAATCGGTTAAATTGCTATCGAGCAATTCAAACATCACGTCCCGGTTGAAGACGTATATGCCCATCGAAGCCAGGAGCAAGTCCTCGGCCCCGGTTATGCCCAGGCGTGGATACCATTCCGGCGGCAGCTTGAGCGAGTCCTGCACGGCTGGATCGGTTGGTTTTTCAACGAACCGGGTGATGCGCCGGTCCGCGTCGATCTGCATAATCCCAAATCGATGAGTTTCGCTGCGGGGGACGGGGATCGTGGCGACCGTGAGATCGGCGCTGGTTTCGATGTGCTGGTTGATGATTTGCCGGTAATCCATGCGGTATAGCTGATCACCGCTCAGGACCAGTGCGTAATCAAAGTCCTGGCTCAAAAAATGAACCCGGTTTTTCCTCACGGCATCCGCCGTTCCCTGGTACCAAGTGGTGTCGTCATAGGTCTGTTCGGCGGCCAGGATTTCGACGAAGCCGTTGGTAAACTGGTCAAATTTATAGGATTGCGAAATGTGCCGATGAAGCGATGCCGAATTGAACTGGGTCAGGAGATAAACCCTCTTGATGTCCGAGTTGATGCAATTCGAGATGGGAATATCTACCAGGCGGTACTTGCCGGCGAGTGGAACCGCCGGTTTCGAGCGTTCTTTGGTGAGCGGAAACAACCGGGTTCCCTGGCCGCCGCCCATGATGACAGCCAAGACCTTAGCTCGATTTGCGGACAGGTTCTTAAAAATCGGCATACATGATTCCTTTCAGCGTGACTTAATCGACTAATAATACTACAATCCCACCCGCCAAAGCAAGTCGCTTCCGCTTCTCATATCGAGCCTGAGAGAGTAGAACGGGGAAGCGCGGAGCGCGAGGAGAGTGAAAGCGCAGCGCAGCGAGGCCCTTCGCTTTCGAGCCCTTAACCTGCCACTGATCGCCCCTTACCCATCAGCTTTTAGCGCTTGCCGCTTTGCACTTCGTCCTTTGCGCTTTGCCCTTCGCCCCTTGCGCTTCGCCCTTCGCCCCTTGCGCTTTGCCCTTCGCCCTTTGCGCTTCGCCCTTCGCCCTTTGCGCTTTGCCCCGGCAGACGTTCCAGCACCGTGGACGAATGCAGGACTTTGATCGGCTCGGGTTCCTTGTAGTGTCGTTTCACGCCGGCCTCGCTCAGCATGCCTGCCGGTGCGCGGGCAATGAATTCGGGAAAGCCGCGCTCGACGTGGTCGCGCAACAGCTTTTGACCGCGTTTGGAGGCCCAGAACTCCTCCTGGGTCTTGGACACGGCGATAGCCGCCTCCTCCGAAGTCAGGTCCTCGCGTTTGGCCAGAATCCAAACCAACTGTTGGTCGCCCGGCAGGCAAACTGGGAACGGGACAAATTTCAACTTGATTTCCGGCTCGTCGGTCAGTTCCGTCGCCACCGGTCTGACCTCGATATTGCTGTTCAATTGGGTCCCATCGGGCAAGGCGATTTCTATCGCCAGCGTTTGCGTTGTCAGGTCGGGCATTAGTGTCACATCGGCACCTCTAAACGATTCGTCAAACTGCCGCTTCACATCCTCGAGCGTCTTAGGTTCCAAGTCGGGCAATTCCATTTTGCGGCAGTATTTGTCAAAAGCCGCGATGCGGGCTTTGCGATCGAGTTCATGCTCTATGGCCTCGTATATCTGTTCGGCAAGGTTCGGATCATGGGTGGCTTTAGGCAAAACTTGTTTCAGCAAATCCAATAACTGAGACTCAGCACTGGCCTTCGGTTTTGTTGCGTTCACTTTCATATCTCAAAATCGGCCCGCAGTTGTGGCGAATTTCATGGCAAAGCGCAACCAACAAAATCGTGCTGAGCGTGGAGCGTGGTGAGCGCGAGAGCGTAAAGAGCGTGGAGCGCAACATCATCGCCATCTCGTCCCTTTGGTCCCTTCAAAGACTGCGCGCGAGCGCGAGATCACCACACTAGCCGCGCAAACGCCGCAAAATGTCCCAATAAGCCCCCCGGGCGCCGTTCTCGATGGCCTGCACCAGGACCGAGTTGTCGTTGTAGTTGTAGTTGCCTTTACCCGCGGTCGGTTCCGGCAGAAAGAAGCGGTTGTCACCGGCCACGGTCTCTCGCACGTGATCGGCGATGTCCTCGCCCAGACCGGGCGCGATGTAAAAAACCGGACGCAGAAAGTGCGGATTGTTGATTTTCGCACCGTAAAGGTTCGGATGATCTGCTGGACTGCCGAGCGCGTGTGCTTCTTCGGCCATCCGAGTACCCTGGTAAATCCGCACTCCCATGGACAGTCCGACGCAGTCAGGGCTCAAGCGGCGCATGAGATCGATGGTCTGGCGAATGGTGTCACGTGTCTCCCCTGGACTGCCCACCAGCAGATCGAACATGAACGGAATACCGTGCCGCCGGCAAATACTTGCCGTCGCGGCCAAGTCCGCCGCGGTAAAGTGCCGTCTTAAACGGCGCAGAATGGCGTCGCTGCCGCTGTCCGCTCCAAAGTTGATGCCGGCGCATCCCGCGCGCTTGAACAACGCGGCCATCTCGTCGTGGAAAGGCACCGGGGAACAGTAGGCGTACCAGCGGATTCCATCGCTTAAGCCGGCGTCAATGATCGCGCGGCAGACTTCAAGGCAATGATCCTCGGGAATATTGAACTCGCTGTCGCAGGTGTGAAAATGGTCAATCCCTTGCCTTCGCAAGGCTGACAACTCGGCAACCACGCGCGCCGGGGGCATCAACCGCGCTGTTCGGCCTTTGGCAACCGGATCGGCGCAGTAAATGCAGTCCATCGGGCAACCGCGTTTGGTCTCAAAACCGGCCTGGCCGCCCTTCGAAAAATAGCGGGCGTTGTCGACCCATTGGCGTTGGGGTATCGGCAAAGCCGCCAAGTCAGCCGGACGCGGTGGGTTTTGGCGAATAACACCGTCCTCGCGATAGACCAAGCCGGGCACATGGTCGAGTCCGCCGCGATTCTGGCTGGCCTGCAGGAACTGAACAAAAGCCTGTTCGCCTTCGCCGATCATTCCAAAGTCCGCTCCGCAATAATCCAGGGCCGCACTCGGCGCAACCGAGTAGCCGACCCCGCCCAGGACAATCGGCGCCGCCGAATAATGGTGCAACATCGCGATCACCTCTTTGATCTCAGGCAGGAAAAAGGCCTGGCTGGTGAAATAGCAATCGTCGGTATTCCGAACCGTGACGCCGATAACGCCTGGCGCAAATTCACGCGTCATCCGATCGGTGTCTCCCGCTATGTCCTCGGAAAAACAAAGGTCCAACAAACGCAGCGGGTGCCCGGCTGCGTTTACCGAATCAGCGAGATAATCCAGGCCAATCGGGGCAACCGCCGGCTTCATCCGGTTGGTATTGACCAGGAGCACCGTGGGACTCGACATTTTCATGGTTTCGACTTTGGCGTCAGCATCGAGACTGCGGCAAGATAAATAAAAAATGCCCGTCCGAGCGTTTTTTTGCTGGAAATTCATTCAATTTTCCATGCGTATATTGCTTTCATCTGTTCGCCTTGAGTTTATGAAAACGCACACATTCTTGTTGCCGTTCGCCCTGCTGGCTGCGGGATTCGCGGCTCCGCGCGCCCAACAAAATCCGGCGGCCTCGCCCGACGCCACTCCACCCCCAGTGAGCGAGAAACGCGTGGCCGAACTGAAACAGCTCCGCTTCGGCATGTTCATCTGCTGGTCTTGCAGCACCTTTTCCGGCAAGGAATGGACCCCGGGCGTCACCAACACGGCCTTCTTCCATCCAACCGGTTGCGACGTTGACCAGTGGGCGAGGACGGCGAAGGAGGCCGGAATGGGTTATATCCTGTTCCTCACCAAACACCACGACGGCTTTTGCCTGTGGGACACCCAGACCACGGACCGGAAAGTGACGAAGAGCCCGTTGGGCCGGGACGTGCTGCGTGAATTGCGGCAGGCCTGCGACAAATACGGCATCAAACTCGCCCTCTATTTCTCCGAGGGCGACTGGACCTGGCCCGGCGCGGCAGATGGTGAGGGCGGCAAAGGCGGATCAAACCCGGAAATGAAAAAGGCGCAACTCCGCGAATTGCTGACACAATACGGGCCCATCGAGTTTATCTGGTTCGATCATGCCGTGGGAACGGGTGGGCTGAGCCATCGGGACACCCTTCGTTTCGTGAAATCGCTCCAGCCCGATTGCTTCGTCGGCTTCAATCACGGCGACCAGGAAGGGGCCGACATCCGGCTGGGCGAGATGGGCGGTCCAGGTCCGCTCGAGAATCCCGCCTCGGCTGGACCGTATATGAAGACTTCACCCAGCAAGAATTTTCGCGTAGCAGAGTTCACATACCCGATCCTGCCGCCGCACCAGGGTGGCGCAATGTGGTTCTACTCGCTGCCGAAACATGATCAACTCTGTCTCCCGTCCGAGAAAATCTACGCCGATTACCTCGGGGCGGTTAAATACGGGAACCTATTCTCGCTCGATGTGGGTCCAAACTATGCCGGTCGCTTGCGCGATATAGACGTTCAGACCCTTGAAAAAGTGGGCCGATACATTCGCGGCGAGCTCAAACCACCCGTTTCCGCCCCCAACCCTGGCTCATAAAACTGGGCCATCTGACGGAACCAACGCCGCGCTTCATTGGTTAAGCATTCATCCGATTCATCGAGCCATCCCATGACCTCCAAAGAACGCATGATGCGGGCTTTATCCCGCGAGAAACCCGACCGTCTGCCCGTTACCATCCATCAATGGCAGCAATTCCACCTCGATACCTACCTCGGCGGCATGGACGCCCTCGAGGCGTTCAAGGCGTGCGGGCTCGATGCCTCGATCCAATACTTCGAGGCGATGGGCCAGTTCTGGATTCCCAACGCGGAGAAGTACATCGTTCAGTCCCCCCAGTGGCGCGAGGAGATCGAGGTTGTCAAAGACGATCCCAATGACAAACTCCTCAATCACACCATCGTCACCCCCGGCGGCAGACTCACTTACAAAACCGGCGGCAACCGCATCACCACCTGGATCACTGAATACCTGATTAAAAAACCGGATGACCTCGACTTGATCGAGAAATACATGCCCGTGGCAAAGTTGAATCGCCAGGCCATCGCCGCCGAGTACGACCGCATTGGCGATTCGGGCATCCTGCGCGGATTCGTGTGGGGCGACCAGGCGGGTTGCTGGCAGCATGCCTGCTGTCTGATGGACGTCCAGGAGCTGATCCTTGCCGCAATAGATCGTCCGGGCTGGGTCCATCGCCTGCTGCGCGCCCTGCTGGAGCGTAAATTGCGGTTCATCGATGAATCCCTCGACGGAGCCAAGTTTGACCTCATCGAGACCGGCGGCGGAGCGAGCAGTGACACGGTCATTTCCCCCAAAATCCACCGCGAGTTCTGCCTGACATACGACCGCCAGATACACGACGCCCTCCACCGGTTCGGTCATCGCGCCACCTATCACACCTGCGGTGGAATAATGCGCATCCTCGACCCTATCGTGGAGAACGGCACGGACGCCTCCGAGACGCTTGCGCCGCCGGGCGTGGGCGGTAACATCACCGCGCCGGACCAGGTTCGCGCTTGTTTCGGCGGCAAAATCGCCATGATCGGCGGCATGGACCAGTTCAACGTTTTAACCGGCGGGACACCGGCGGAAATCCGCGCTGAAGTGCGGCGTCTCTTTGATGGGTTCGGTCGGAGCGGGGGCTATATCTGCTCGGCGTCGGATCACTTTTTTGACACGCCGGTTGAGAATTTGAAAACCTTCGCAGAAGCGGCGAAGGAATGCGTTTACTGAACAGGACAAAAGCTTAACCATGAAATCTGAAATCAGCAATTTGGACTGGGGAATCATAGTCATTTACTTGGTTGGCGTGGTCGGCATCGGCGTGGCGGCGGGATTCCTCCGACGCCGCGGCGGTGAAGGCAGCCGCTATTTCCTGGCTGGCAACACCCTCGGTTGGCCGATCATTGGACTGGCCATGTTTGCAGCGAACATCTCCACCGTCCATCTGGTTAGCCTGGCTCAAACCGCTTACCAATACGGCTTGGTTTACGGCAACTTCGAGTGGATGGCCGGGTTCACGCTCATCCTGTTGTCGCTGTTCTTCGCCCCGCTTTACCTGCGGTCGGGTGTGCCAACACTGCCCGATTACCTCGAACGCCGCTTTAACCGCCCGTGCCGTGATGTCCTGGCGATCATCTCGCTCTTCTCGGCCATCGTTATTCACATCGGCGTGGCGCTCTACACGGCGGCGTGGGTGTTGCGCGGCATCATGAACATCCCGCCGGAAACCACCATCCTCGGCATGAACGCCCTAATGTTTTTCATCATGGCCCTTGGGATTCTGACCGGCATATATACCATGCTCGGCGGCCTGCTCGCGGTGGTGTGGACCGAAAGCTTGCAAACGGTCCTGCTGCTCATCGGCGCGATCTGCATCACCGTCGTCGCTTACATCAAGATCGGCGGATGGTCCGAGCTGTCGCAAACACTCCTCGCTCATCCGCACCCAATGGCCGGCCAGGAGGGCATTCCGCAATCAACCGGCAATTTTCTCAGCATGGCCCGCTCAGCCACCGACGCCAGCGGACTGCCCTGGTATGCCATCCTGTTAGGCTACCCGGTCCTGGGCATCTGGTACTGGTGCTGTGACCAAACCATTGTCCAGCGCGTGCTCGCCGCCCGCGACGAAAAACAAGCCCGCCTGGGCCCCCTCTTCTGCGCCTTCATCAAGATTCTACCGGTGTTTTTCTTGGTGCTGCCG
>JAMCZD010000092.1:0-812 GCA_023473405.1 Candidatus Omnitrophota bacterium | reverse complement strand
CAAAAAGGCTACTTCGGCGGAGCCGCCCCGGCCCAGACCGCCGACACTTACACCTTCATGCTCACCCACATGTTGCCGGTGGGCCTGAAGGGCCTCGTGGTCGCCGCCATGCTCGCCGCTGCCATGCAGACCTGCTCCGCCGCGCTCAATTCCTCCGCCACCCTGTTCGCCTACGACATCGTGAAGCGCTGGAATCCCGCCACTACCGATCACCAACTCGTGGTCATCGGCAAAATAACCACCATCGTCGCCACGATCATCGCCATTATCATGTCCCCGCTGTTCGGCCATTATAACACCATCTTCGAAGGTCTGAACCGCGTGATCTCCTATGTCGCTCCGCCCATTACCGCGGTATTCCTCTTCGGCGTGTTCTGGAAGAAAGCCACCGGTCGAGCCGCCCTGACAACCCTCATTTCCGGAGGCATAATGGGCCTGGTCTTGTTCCCCATGGACTTTTGGCGAAAGCCCATCGCCGCCTTCCTCGAACAGAACTCACCGGCGCTCGGGCGTGGCTTCAATACCTTCTCCAATTATGTCCTCCAGGATTTCATGCTGACCGCGTTCTACTTGTTGGTCATCTGCTGCGTCATCATGTGGACGGTATCGAAACTGCGCCCGGAACCGTTCAAAGAAGAAGCGCGTGCCCTGGTCTGGGACAGTTGGCGCGAACCACTCCGCGGCGAGGCCCACGGTCTCGGCCTGGGCAATTACCGCGTCCTGGCCGGCCTGGTTCTCTGCGTGTTCGTGGCGCTGTATTACACCTTCCGGTAGGGTCTCCCGGTTAGAGCGCGGGTGCGTGGGAGTGTGGG
>JAMCZD010000183.1 GCA_023473405.1 Candidatus Omnitrophota bacterium | reverse complement strand
CGGTCTGGACCGGCACCCAGAATCCATTTGGTTATCATGCCGAGCTGGCCCGAGCCTTTCGCCTCCCCAGTGACCAGGTCCGCGTGGTCGTTCCCGATTTTGGCGGTGGATTTGGCGGGAAACACACCGGCGAAGCCGCGATCGAGGCTGCCCGCCTGGCCAAGGCCGTCAGCCGCCCCGTACTCCTCCGCTGGACACGTGAAGAGGAATTTACGTGGGCCTATTTCCGTCCGGCGGCGGTGATTGAGATTGAAGCCGGCTTGAATGAGCATGGCACGATCACGTCCTGGCATTTCATCAACATCAATTCCGGCGGCGCTGCCGTGGATACGCCCTATAACATCGAGCATGTCCGCTGCCGATTCCTGCCGGTCCACTCTCCTTTGCGACAAGGATCGTATAGGGCTCTCGCCGCCACTGCCAATAACTTCGCCCGCGAATCCTTCATGGATGAACTGGCCGCAGCCGCCGGAGCCGACCCGCTCGGATTCCGCCTGGCCCACCTCGAGAATCCCCGGTTGCGCGCCGTTCTCGAGACCGCCGCCAAGCGATTTGATTGGACAGGCCGGAAGAAGAATCCGGAGGCGAACACCGGCATTGGGCTGGCCTGCGGAACCGAGAAAGGTTCCTTTGTGGCCGCGTGCGTCCAAGTGGGCGTGGACCAATCGGCGGGCGAATACAAGGTCCAACACGTCTGCGAGGTGTTTGAATGCGGCGCGATTCTGAATCCGGCGAACATGCTCTCCCAGGCTCAGGGATGTATTCTGATGGGATTAGGAGGCGCTTTGCGTGAGGGAATGCAATTTGAACACGGCAAAATGCTCAATGCGAACTTCGGGAAATACCGCGTGCCGCGATTTGCCGATGTTCCTGAATTGGACATCCAGCTCCTCGATCGGCCTGATTTGCCATCCGCCGGCGGCGGGGAGACGCCTATCATTGCCATCGCACCCGCAACTGCCAACGCCGTGTTCCAGGCCAGCGGCATCCGCATCCGGGAAATGCCCATTCGCCTGGCTTGAGAGAAAGCCATTCGCAGCATCGAACGTCAGCTCGATCACTCTTTCCGCGGCGCAATTGCGAAGTCAGAGCCGGCTCACATCGGCGGCAGCGACGCTCGCAGACCTCCGGGGCTGCGTTTTTGTACAGACTTCCGAGTCTGCTGTGTCGCGGGTTTCCAACCCGCCTCGCGTTGGGACGGCGCACGATCTGGCGATTAGAAATCGGCGACACGGCAGGTTAGGAAACCTGCTACAGTCTGCCGTGTCACGGGTGGTGATTTTCCTTGAAAAGGTCCAAGCCGAGCCTACTTTCCTATTAGAAAGGGTCGAGTTGGGGATTCTTGACGACCACGGAGACGGCCATTGACGTTGCCGAAGGGGCGCCTGCGCCTGTCCAAGAGAGCGTTTCGCCGCCAAAGGCATTCCCGGCCGCAAACCAGGTCGAAGAGACGAACCAAGTCAGCGAAATATTGAACCCAATCGCTGAGCCGCCAAATCTTTCCTACGGTCTGGACGATATTGTCAAAATGACCAAGGCCGGCATCAAACCGGAGGTGATCCAGGCGTTCATCGAGAATTCAAGCGTGGCGTATTTCCCCAACGTTTCGGACATTATTTATTTGCACCAGATCGGGGTTCGGCCTCAGATCATCACCGCTTTGATCCGCCATGGCGGAAAGCTGCGCGCCGAGTCAAGCGCCATGCTCAAAGCTACCCCGAGCCAAACTGCGCCCACGATAATAACGACGTTGCCCGCTCAGGGGAGCGACACCGTTCCGGTCGGTTCGGCGGTGGCGCCGGTGGTCCAACCCACTTATACAAGTTACGTCTACTCTTACTCATCGCCTATTTACGGCGAGCGTTATTACCCAGACTATCTCTATTCTTATCCGTATAACTACTACAATCCTTATTCCTATAGTCCTTACTATTATTACCCTTACTCCTATTATTATCCGTATTCTTATCTATACCCGTTCTCCAGTTTCATATATTCGCCGTTATTCCATGGGAATCGCTTCTTGCACGGCGGCCATCGCTTTGGTTACTTTGACCGCGATGACCGGCATTTCCCGCGATCCTTTGGTGGAGGCTTCATCGGGCGCCATTCCCCGCATTCCTTTGGCGGGGGAAGGTTTGGCGGGCATTTCCCGCGGTCATTTGCCGGGGGTGGGATGCGGCGAGGCGGGCACTGATGCCTGCCTTTAGGTAAGCTAGGGTGCTCCCAGGGCGGTGAGGATGAAAATCCAATTGACTTGGACGGCGCTTGGTGTAGCGATTACTCACTATGCAAACCCGCACGACCAGACGTTCGTTCCTCCAAACCATTGGAGTTGGCGCCGCCACCTTTGGAATTTTGAGCCCGGCCCAGTCGCAAGAAAAGCCCATCCAGGGCTTTGAGAAATCAACCACCAACCCGAATCCATCCAAAGGCTGGAAACCCATATCCGACCGGCGCATCCGCGTGGGCATAGTGGGTTACGGGGTATGCCAGTTCGGCGCCGCGTTCAGTTTTCAGGACCACCCGAATGTCGAAGTCGCGGCGGTCAGCGACCTGATCCCGGAACGTTGCGAGGCATTGGCCAAAGCATGCCGTTGTGCGAAGACCTATCCCTCGCTCGAGGAACTCGTCAAAGACGACCGGATCGAGGCTGTTTTCGTGGCGACTGACGCCCCCAGTCACGCGCGGCATTGCATCAATGTGCTCGAACACGGCAAGCACGTCGCCTCGGCGGTGCCGGCCGTATTCGGATCACTGGAACAGGCGGACCAACTTCTCGAGGCCGTCAGGAAGAGCGGCCTGAAATATATGATGTTCGAGACGTCATGTTTTCACGAGGACCTCCATGCCATGCGCGAGATTTATCGAACGGGAGGCCTGGGCAAACTGGTGTATTCCGAAGGTGAATACTACCACTACATGGAGGAACCCATCGATTCCTATAAAGGTTGGCGTGTTGGTTTGCCG